>QHWF01000133.1 GCA_003222455.1 Acidobacteriota bacterium | reverse complement strand
TGCCGTGAGGTATTGATTCGCCTGACGGACGATCAGAGCCCGGATGCGGTTTTTGGCCCAGCCGGTTTCAACGGCGATCAGGACGATGCCGACGCCGATGAGTACGACGACGATGACACTGACCAGCGCGCGAGCTAAGAACGCGGAAATCGATCCGACGCGGCGGAGACGACTCACTGAGCGCAATCGTAGCGCGCCTTCGTGGCGGCAGGCGATGGCGGACGATCAGTGACAGTAATCGCGCACGAGCTGGAGCAACCGGTCGAAATCCAGTGGCTTTTTCAGGAAGGCCGCCGGTTTCAGATCGACCGCGCGGGTCTGATCCAGCGCCGAGAGCACGATAGTGGGCACGCTCGCCAGTACCGGATCGGCTTGCTGAACGCGGCGGAACTCCCAGCCGTCCATCACCGGCATCATCAGGTCGAGCAGAATGACATTGGGCGTGTCGCCGCCCGACAGGTATTTCAATGCTTCCTGCCCGTTGGCCACTGTCGCACTCTGAAACCCCTCGAGGGTCAGCAGTTGTGCCATCATTTCGCGCAAATCCGAATCGTCTTCCACGATCAGCACGGGACAGTGCTTGTTGATGCCCGCGCGCTTGAAGACGGGTGTCGATTCCTGGCGGGGCTTCGGAGCGGATTCGAAGTGTCGAAGGGCCGGGTCCTTCTTGGCGTGTTTGAACGACGAATGCGGCGAATGCGACATCATTCAGGCTGATAGCGGTTAAGCTCTACCCACGCACGTGTTGAAATTGTTCCTTGAGCGAACAGCCGATTATAAGGGTACCCACGGCTCTGTAAAGCCGGTTGGCGAAAGCGGCCTCATGCGGTTTGCCGAGCAGGGCGCGCTGGCCGTGCTGGCATCCGCTTTGATCTTTGTTGTCCTGTTCTGGCGCCTGGGCGTTCCGACGTTCTGGGATCCTGACGAAGCCCATTATGCTCAGACGGCCCGGGAAATGATGGCGACCGGTGACTGGTGGGCGCCATACTTCAATGAACAGCCGTTTTACGACAAACCGGTCCTCTTTCACCAACTGCAGGGCGTGGCGATGCTGGTGCTGGGCCCCACGGAGCTGGCCGCGCGCAGCGTCCCGGCGCTCGCCTCGCTCGCCTTGATTGGCCTCACGGCGTGGTTCGGCGCCCGGACCGTTTCACGTGACGTCGGCATCACCGCTGGTCTGCTTCTTGCCGCCAGCCCCGGCATTTTCGGGCTCTCGCGGTATGCGATTCTCGACACGCTGTTCACAGCCGCTATGTTTGGCGGCGCTGCTCTGCTGGCCGTCGCGGCGCTGTGCGACCGGCCCTCGCTTCAGTGGGCGGGGTATGTCGCGATTGGGACAGGCGTCCTCGTCAAAGGACCGGTCGCGTTCATCGTCTGCGGCCTGACGTTGGTGATCGCGTCGATTCTGTCCGCCGATGCCCGTCGCCGCTTGCTCGCGCTCCATTGGGGATTCGGTCTGCTGCTCGCAATCGCTCTGGCGCTGCCGTGGTTCGTGTACATGCTGATGCGCTTTGGCGATGCCTTCGTGAACGTCTATGTTTTCGAGGAGAACCTGCGCCTGTTCGCCGGAAGCCGCTTCGGGAATCAGCCGCGGCCCTGGTTCTATTTCCAGATCCTGGCCGCGGGACTGCTGCCGTGGACGGGGCTCGTCGTCGGCCGGCTGATCGACGACGTCCGCGCGGCAATACGGCGGGAGGCGGTCGACACGCTGGAGATTCTGCTCTGGTCGTGGACGGCCGCGATTGTCGGGTTCTTCACGTTATCCACGTTCAAGCTCGATCACTACGTGTTCCCGGCGGCGCCGGCGCTGTGCCTGCTGTGTGCGCGTGCATGGTCCGATGTTCGAGCCGATCCGCTGGCGCGCCATCACGCCGGCGCTCGCGCTGGCCTGCACCTGGTGGGCCCGCTGCTGGTCGTGATCGGCCTTGGCTGCGGTTATTTTCTCGTGGCCCGCCTCGAGTTGCCGCGCACCGCGGTCGCCGTGCCGATCGCCATCACCGTTGCCGGAGCCGTGTTGACCGCCGTTGTCAACGTGCGGGGCCGCGCCGGCCGCCGCCCCCCACGGTATCCGTGGATCGCGCTGGTCGCCCTGCTCGTCGCGTATGCCGGCATCATCGTGTTCGTGGTCCCTGCACTTGAAGAACGCAAGGTGGTGCCGGACGTCGCGCGGTGGGTGGCGGTCCATGCGCGCGACGACACACGGATTGCGACCTATCGCCTGAACCGGTGGAATCCAGCATTTCGCTTCTACGTCGGGCGTCACGCGGCGCTCATCGACGACCCGCGCGAGGCGGAGGAGTTATTTCGGAGTCCCCGGCCGTTCCAGTGCGTGATGCGGCGCGCCGCGTTCCAGGAGTTCGTGGCACACGGCCTCCCCCTGACTGTGCTGTACGAGCGCGACGGTCTGTGGGCCACGTCGGGTCGAGTCCTCTGGCGGCGTCGCATTAATCCCGAACAATTTGTGGTCGTTTCGACGATGCCGCCCTAGCCACGGCGATCAACGCGGAACTCGCGGAACCCGGGGGAACCCGGAACCCGCGGAGAAACGTGGCGTCCGCCTTTAGGCGGATGTCTTCCTCACGTGGTTCTGCGAGTTCTGCGGTTTTCGGCGTTGAATGTCGTGCCTGTGTTGGCGTCAGTAAGTCGGACGCGCTCCTGGTCAGACGATCCTGCTCGCTGCTCCCGGAGGGCACGGCGGACGGAGGTAGAATCCTCCCTATGTCACCCCGCATTTCAAAATCGGTGCTGCTCGCCTTCATCCTTGGAACAGTCATCGTGGTCGCGCTGGATCCGGGCACGGTCACGGCGCAGCGGGGCGGCGGACAGGCTCCCGCAGCGAGCGCCGGGCCGTTCGGTGCGCTCCGGTGGCGCAGCCTCGGGCCGAACCGTGGCGGGCGATCCATTGCGGTCGCCGGCAGCGTGGCCCGTCCGCACGAGTACTACATGGGCGCCACCGGCGGCGGTCTCTGGAAGACCACCGACGGCGGGGTGACCTGGCGCCCGGTTACCGATGGTCACATTCACAGTTCGTCGGTCGGTGCGGTCGCAATCGCTCCGTCGAACGCCGACATCGTCTATATCGGCACCGGTGAATCGGAGATCCGTGGAAACATCATCCAGGGCGACGGCGCCTACAAGTCGATCGACGGCGGCAAGACGTGGACGCACATCGGATTGGCCGGGACGCAGGTGATCTCGAAGATCCGTGTGCATCCGGAGAATCCGGACGTGGTGTACGTCGCGGCCTTCGGACATCACGCGGCGCCGACCCCCGACCGCGGCGTCTTCCGTTCGAAGGACGGCGGAACGACGTGGGAGAAAATTCTCTTCCGCGACAACAAGACCGGCGCGATCGACATCGTGCTCGATCCGAACAATCCGCAGGTCATCTACGCGGCGCTCTGGGAGGCGTACCGGAATTCCTGGGAGATGTCGAGTGGCGGGCCGGGCAGCGGTATCTTCAAGTCGACCGACGGCGGCGACCACTGGGCCGAGATCTCGCGTAACGCCGGACTGCCGAGAGGGATGCTGGGCAAGATTGGTCTGTCGGTCTCCGGCGCCGACTCCGCTCGCGTCTACGCCCAGATCGAAGCCGAGGACGGCGGGTTTTTCCTCTCGGACGACGCCGGCGCCACGTGGTCGAAGCTCACCGATCGACGCGATCTGCGCCAGCGCGCGTTCTACTACACGCGGGTGTACGCCGATCCGAAAGTGAAGGACACGGTGTACGTCCTGAATGTCGCGTTCCACAAGTCGACCGACGCCGGCAAGACCTGGGCGCTGGTGCGGCCTCCGCACGGCGACAACCACGACATGTGGATTGCCGCAGACGAGTCGGCGCGGATGATCGAGGCGAACGACGGCGGCGCGACGGTGTCGGTGAACGGCGGGGAAACGTGGACGCCGGAAACGATGCCGACGTCGCAGTTCTATCACGTGGTCACGACCACGCACGTGCCCTACCACGTGTGCGGCGCGCAACAGGACAACAGTACGGCGTGCGTGTCGAGTCAGCCACCGCAAGCGGGTCCGGGCGGATCGGGCGGCGGCGTCGATCAGGTGTTCTACTCGGCCGGCGGCGGTGAAAGCGGCTACGTGGCGAGCGATCCGCGCAATCCCGACGTCTATTTTGCGGGCAGTTACGGCGGTCTGATCACGCGCCTCGATCGCCGGAGCGGTCAGCAGCGCGCGATCAATCCGTATCCCGACAATCCGATGGGCTACGCATCGGCTGACATCGTGGAACGCTTTCAGTGGCAGTGGACGTTTCCGATCGTGCTCGCGCCGACCGATCCCGGCGTCCTCTACGTCGGGTCGCAGCATCTGTGGAAGTCGACGACCGAGGGCCAGAGCTGGACGAAGATCAGCCCGGATCTCACGCGCCGCGATGCTCGCACGCTGGGCGCGTCGGGCGGCCCGATCACCAAGGACAATACCGGCGTGGAAACGTACGCGACGATTTTCTCGATTGCGCCGTCGCCGAAGGATGCCGCGGTGATCTGGACCGGATCGGACGATGGCTACGTGCAGGTGACGCGCGACGGCGGGAACACGTGGAAGAACGTCACGCCGAAGGATCTCGGCGAATACGCGCGCATCAGCCTGGTCGAAGCGTCGCCGTTCCGTGCCGGCACCGCCTACGTCGCGGCCAACCGGTATCAACAGGACGACTTCCAGCCGTATGTGTATCGTACCGACGATTACGGGCAGACGTGGACGAAGATCGTCGCCGGCATTGCGCCGAACGATTTTGCGCGCGCCATTCGCGAGGACGTCAAGGTGGCGAAGCTGCTGTATCTCGGGACCGAGCACGGCATCTATATCTCATTCGACGATGGCGCGAGCTGGCAGTCGCTGCGGCAGAATCTGCCGGACACGCCGGTGCACGACATTGCCGTGGAACAGCGCGACCTGGTCATCGCGACGCACGGCCGCGGCTTCTACGTCATGGACAACATCGCCCCGCTCAGACAGGGCGGCCTCCAGACGACGAACAATTTCCATCTGTACAAACCGGAAGACGCGCTGCGCGGCCTCGATCGAGCCGTGGCGATCGACTACTACCTGAAGCAGCCGGCGCAGAAAGTGACGCTGGAATTTCTCGACGCGCAGGGAAGCGTCATTCGCACGTTCACCGGCACGCCGCAGCTCGCCGACGCGCAGCGCCCGCAGCCGCCTGCCGGCGACGAAGAAGGGTTCCGGCGTCCGCCGGATCCGCGTCCGCCGGTCACGGCCGGACTCCAGCGTCTGAACTGGGACATGCGGTATCCGGGTGCGACCGAATTCCCGGGGCTGATCATGTGGGCGGCCTCCACGCGTGGTCCCCTGGCGCCGCCCGGCACGTACCAGGTGCGCGCCACGGCTGACGGACAGACCGCCACCCAGTCGTTCGCGATCAAACGCGAGCCGCACGTCCTGAAGGACGTCTCCGATCAGGATCTGCGCGAGGAGTTCGACCTCGCGATGAAAGTCCGCGACAAGGCCAGCCAGGCCAACGAGGCCGTGCTCCTCATTCGTGGCATCAAGGCGCAGATCGCCGATCGGCGAGGCAAGCTGGGAGACAAGGCAGCGGCGGCGAAGAAAGCGCTCGGCGAGTTCGAGCAGGCGTTGAGCGCGGTCGAAGGCGAGATCTATCAGGTGAGGCTGCAGAGCAGCCAGGATCCGCTCAATTTCCCCATCAAGTTGAACAACAAGATCGCGGCGCTGCAGGGGATCATCGAAAGCGCGGACATCCGGCCAACCGAACAGACCTACACCGTCTTCCGGACCTTGTCGAACCGCCTCGACGAGCAGCTCACGAAGATGGACACGAGCGTGAAGACAAGCATGCCCCCGGTGAATCAGTTGCTGCAGCGCGAGAAGGTCGATCCGATTAAAGCCGAGGCCGCGAAACCTTCGGAAACGCCGCAATAAGGGCAGGTAGGGCGGGTAGGGCGGGTAGGGCGGGTAGGGCAGGGGCAGCCCCACCTGCCTTCCCCACCCGCCCTACCCGCCGTACCTGCCGCACCCGCCCTACTTCGCGAGATGAAACGGCACGCTCGTCACGACGGTGTTCGGGCGGAAGAGCAGCGCACCCTTGATGAGCAGCGCACGCTGGTTGTGCAACAGATGCTGCCACCAGCGCGCCGGCACGAACTCCGGCAGGATGACGGTGACGTAGTCGTCCTCGCGATCCTTTTCAACCTGCTCGATGTATTCGAGCAACGGCTCCATCACGGAGCGGTAGGGTGAATCCAGCACGATCAGCTTCACCCGTCCGCCCCAGACCTGCCATTGACGCTTGATGTGGTCGGTGGCGGTGGGATCAACGTCAACATAAACGGCCCGCACGTCGTCGGAGAGCGTTTCGGCGTACCGGAGCGCCTCGACGACCGCGCGCTGCATGCCTCCAATCGGAATGAGCACCGTGTTGTGCACGCGCGCCTGTGGCGTGTAGTTGCGGAGCGTGAGCTGCGACGACACGTGGTCGTAGTGGCCGCGTGTGGCCTTGAACACGGCGATGATAATCGGGATGAGCACGAGGACGATCCACGCGCCTTCGAGCGTTTTCGTGATGGCGACGATGACGAGCACGATGCCGGTGACGATCGCGCCAAACCCGTTGATGAGCGCGCTGGTCTTCCACCCCGGCGTTTGCGTCCTCTTCCAGTGGATGACCATGCCGGCTTGCGACAGCGTGAACGAGACGAACACGCCAATCATGTACAACGGCAGCAGGGCGTGCGTGTCGCCGCGAAAGGTGACGATCAGCACCGCTGCGAACGCCGACAGCACGAGAATGCCGTTCGAAAATGCAAGCCGGTCGCCCTGGTTCATGAACTGCCGCGGGAGAAATCGATCGCGCGAGACAATCGACGCGAGCCGCGGAAAATCCGCGTAGGCGGTGTTCGCCGCGAGGACGAGGATGAGGGTGGTCGCGGCCTGGACGAGGTAATAGATGACGGTGCCGCTCCCGAAAATGGCGCGTCCAAGCTGCGAGACGCCGGATTCCTTCTCGCTCGGCATCACCTGATAGGCGTGCGCGAGAAACGTGATGCCCAGGAACATCGTGATGGCGAGGACAGCCATGGTGATGAGCGTGGCCGCCGCGTTCTTCGATTCCGGCGGGCGGAAGGCTGGAACGCCGTCCGACACCGCTTCGACACCCGTCATTGCCGTGCAACCATTGGCAAACGCCGTGAGCAGCAGGAGCATCGATATCGCCCGGGTGGACGCGTTCGCGGGCCGCGGCACCACGAGCGGCGAGACAGTGCCGTAGGCGTACCGGTATAGTCCCACGGTAATCATGATGAAGATGCACACGACGAAGAAGTAGGTCGGGATGGCGAAGATGCGACCCGACTCCTTAATGCCTCGCAGATTGCCGACCGTCAGCAGCGCGAGAAACATCAGGCACAACGGCACGCGGGACTCGTCGAGCGATGGAAAAGCCGACGTGATGGCCAGGACGCCGGCCGAGATACTCACGGACACGGTCAGCGTGTAATCCACCAGCAGCGAGGCGGCGGCGGTGAGCCCGGCGTTTTCGGCGATGTTCTCCTTGGCGACGCGATACGCGCCGCCGCCGGTCGGATAGGCGTGAATCGTCTGCCGGTACGAGAACGCGACGATGGCGAGCAGCGCCGCGATGACGAACGCGATCGGGAGGGCGTACCCTAACGCCGCGGTGCCGGCGGCGATCAACGTGGCGATGATGAAGTCGGTGGCATACGCCACTGACGACAGCGCATCCGACGACAGCACGGCGAGGCCGGTGACCCGGGAGAGCCGCTCATGGTGCGCCAGATGAGACGGGATCGGTTTGCCGACGAGAAGGCGCTTGAGGGTTGGGAACGAGGATTCTTCCGGCACGCGTGGGAGGACCATCTCGAATCGCGCATGCTATCATACCGGCCCTTTCCAATGCGGATTGTGGATTGCGGATGGCGGAATGCGGATTGCGGATTTGCTGATGAAGATTGCGGGCTGTTGCTCGCGGACTGCGAAATGAGACTGAGCCGACCGGTCATCGGAGCCTGCACATTCCTCAGTCCGCAATCCGCATTCCGCCATCCGCAATCCGCAATGTGATATGCGGATCGCGCGACGATATCTCATCAGCGGCCGGGTGCAGGGTGTCGGGTTCCGGTACTTCGCGGAGGCGTCCGCGAGTCGTGAAGGGATAGAGGGCTGGGTCGGCAATCTGCCGGACGGACGGGTCGAGGTTGCGGCCGAGGGCGAGGCCGAGTCGATGGACCGATTCGAGCGCGCGATTCGGCACGGACCGCCCGGGGCTCGTGTCGATCGCGTCGATGTGTTCGACGATGTGCCCGGATCCCGAGGGGCAGGGTTCAGCGTCAGGTAGTCAATGGATCACCTCAAAGAGAAGATTCGACACGTTCCCGACTTTCCGAAGGCGGGAATCCTGTTCTACGACATCACGACGCTGCTGCAGGATCCGGAAGGATTCCGGGCGGCCATCGACAGCCTGGCGCTGCCGTTCACCGATCAGCGCATCGAGATCGTCGTCGGCATCGAGAGCCGCGGGTTCATCTTCGGTGCGGCGGTTGCCGATCGGATCGGCGCCGGCTTCGCGCCGGTGCGCAAGGCGGGCAAGCTGCCGTCACCGTGCATTCGCGCGAGCTACGACCTCGAGTACGGCACCGATTCGCTCGAGATGCATAACGATGCGATTCGCGCGGGACAGCGCGTGCTGATCGTCGACGATCTGCTCGCCACCGGCGGCACCGCCCGTGCGACGACCGAGCTCGTGAAGCGCCTGGGCGGCGAGGTGCATGCACTGGCGTTTCTGATCGAGCTGCTGGCGCTGAATGGACGCGACAAGCTCGCGGGAGAGAACGTGCACGCGGTGTTGCAGTACTGACGCAGCCTGTCAGCCCGCGGTTCACCGTCGTGTTAGCGGGAACGGAGCGGACGGAGGTAACGGTATCACACAGAGAAACGGAGCAACGGAGATGAACAACAAGCTGTACACGTTAATTCTCCGTTTCTCTGCGTCTCTGTGTGATCCCGTTTACTCCGTAGACTCCGTTGCCGTTATCTCCGTAGTCCCCGTTCGGCTCTCGTTATCGCGCGGTGATCCGTGATCCTCGTCGCAGCCATCGTACTCGCAGCCACGCTGTACTGGTCGGCGGCGCGGATTGTCGCCGAAGTGAAGGCCGCCCGCGACGAGGCCTTCCGTGCGCGGGCGCTCACGATGATGCACGTGTTCGGGTCAGCCATGAGCGAGGCGGCCCGCGATCCGCGGGCGCTGCTGGTGTGGTACCCGCTCGCGAAGGCGGCGCGAGCTCTGGATCCTGACATCTTTGCCTCACTCGATCGCGCGGCGCAGCGGCCGTTTCCGTTCACCCTGGAACAGGTCCAGGCGGCACACGCGCAGTGGACCGCCGACTGGCTCGCCTGGGAGCGCCTGCACGATGCCGAATACAAGTTGAAGGCGGCGACGATCGAACAGGAGCTTGAGTCGAATCCGGCTCTGCCTGGCGGTTCGCCGATGCTAAGGGCACGGCTCGATGCCGTCGAGCGCGAAAAGCTGGATTCGTATCAGCGGCGCTACCAGCAGTACGTCGAGGTGGCCAAAGCGCTTCAAGCGCTCACGTGAACCTGCGATGAAACTGCTGTTACCTGGGTTTTCTTTTCCTGCGCCGCCGCCTGGCGGCATCAGCTGCCTGGAACCGTGGCCTTCGCGTACGACCGGATCCAGGGATGGACATCTCGCGCCTGCCTTCGGCTACTGCGACGTTATCTTCGAGCGCGAGCGCCGCCTCGGCACGTTCCCGAGCCTCGGCCCGCGCAGCTGCCGCCGCTCGCTCGTGTGCTGCGGCTTCGCGCTCGGCAGCCTCCGCCTCCAACCGTGCGTGTTCCGCGGCCGTTTCAAGGACTGCCGCGTCCTCCACCGCCCGGCGCTCGAGGAGGGCAAGCTCCGCGAGCCTCCCCGTGATCGTTGCCGCGGGTTGAAGAAGCAGCGCGCGCTCGAGAGCCCCTTCGAGGTAAACCGGGCCGATTGTGGACGACCAGCGAACGAGATTCGCGAACGTGGTCTGGGTGGTTTCACGGTCCGTCGCGACGGCCGTGCCTGTGCCGAAAGGAAAGAACACGAGCCACCCACCCCACCAGCCATCAGCTTGAAGTTCGCCGTACGCGCGAGCGTGGTACACCCCGACGCCCGCAGCGTCGACGACCGTGCCGTACTGCCGAACAAGTTGGAACATTTTCCCTCTCCTGATCGGATCGGTCTTTCGTTTCTCAACAATCAGAGATGCATAATCGTGGCCGTCTCGTAATCCTCAGCGTATCTGAGAGTTCGAGCTCCGGTGTTGTCTCAGGAAAGCCGTCAGTGGATTGGCTCAGGTAATTGTGGAGCCGCCTTGCCAACTGTCTGTTCGGTCGCCCAGCGGGCGAGTACCGCAGCAGGAATCACGTCGGGACGGACCCGGGACGGACCCGAATTGGTCGGTTGGTGCAAAAATGATTTTGCCGTCTTCTCACGGGACATGCAGCCGGATCTGACCCTGGGGTCTGACCCCTGGATTTGAAACTGAAGCAAGGGGACCCATGGCGACCGAAACGTTCGAGGGCACAGATCGAACGGCTGCTGGTCGAGCGCGATCCCACCGCCGCGCGCTCGCCAGCGTTTGCGGCCGCACCCGTAAGAGCGGAGATTGACGCGGCCACTCTCGACAAGCTGGATGTCCGTGTCGGTACGATTCGCGCAGCGGATCCGATCCCGGCGACGGACAGGCTGGCGGTGTTGACCGTGGACTTCGGCGACCGCACGCGATCGATTGTCGCGGGCATTCGCGCCGAGCGATCCTCGCTCGCGTCGGTGATCGGCGCTCAGGCGCTCTTCGTACTCAACCTGCCGCCGAAGACCATTCGAGGTCAGCTGTCTGAAGGCATGCTGTTCGACGTCGGTTTCGCCGACGGCCTGCAGGCGGCGTTCGCACAGCCGGAGTGGCCGATGCCTGATGGCGTCCGCGTCGGATGAGCAGGACGTCGGGACGCCAGCGCGGTGACTGACACCCATGGATCGTAAGCGAGCGAACCAGATCGAGCGGTATGTTCTCGTCGGCACGGGCGCGAGCCTGCTCTTGTTGTTGGTCGTGCTCGTGCTCAACAACGCGCAACCAAGCCTGGCGCAAAAAGGCATGTTCAGACTGGTCTTGATGCCGACCGAATGATCATTGCCCTGGATCGTGCCGGCGATGGCCCAGTAAGGGCCGACCCCCCGGGCGGTCTCAATCGAAGGATCGGGAACAGCGCATCTTGCCCAGGAACGGGCCGCAACCTCTGATAAACTAAGCGGTTGCCACTAATCACGCGCCCGTAGCTCAGCGGATAGAGCACCCGCCTCCTAAGCGGGGGGCCGCCGGTTCAATTCCGGCCGGGCGCGCCAGATCTCGAAGATGTTCGCCGTGAGAGCCTGTCGGCTTGATTCATTCCGGGACCAGTGCGAGTCCTGGGATGTCCTCGAAGTCTGAACGATTCAGCGTCCAGAGGGAGGCACCAAGCTCGATTGCGCAGGTCGCGATCGCCAGGTCGGCCTGACGCTGACGGGCGCCCTTGACGCGGCCGTACAAATCGGCCGCCCGCGCCGCTTCGCGCCTGCCAAACACCGGCATCAGGTCGACCTCGAAAAACGCATCAACCGCCTCCCGCTCCGCATCGGTCCTTGGCCCGCGGAGCCACTCGTACAGAACGATGGCTGAGAAGCTGACGACGTGACCCTTCGCCGTAACCGCGCGGAGGCGGGGCAGCGACCGTCTCGCCCCGGTGAACGCGTCGACGAGCACAGAGGTGTCGACGTGAATCAGCATCACTCGGCCGGCCGGCGCCAGCCCACGCGCCGCGCACGCCGGATCGCTCGCAGCTCCTTCTCGACCGCGGCCGGCGGACGCGTATCAGGCCGCGCCATCACGTCGTCGAGGACGCGCAGCCTTCGTGCTCGCTCGGCGTCATCGAGCTTGTCCTCCTGGCGCGCGTACGCGGCGACGGCTTCACGCACGACGAGGCTCCGTGGCTTCCTCTTGCGCGCGGCGATCGCCCGGATGGTCTCCACCGTCCCGTCGTCGAGCGTGAACGTGACTTTGGTCATAGAGCCATACTCAGGTACTACCATACTACCATATCACCACCCCGACGGGTCGTCCCATGCGTTCCATGTGAACGGCCAGCGACATTCAACCATGCCGGCTGCGCGCGCGCTATTTCCAGAAACTGACGATTCAGAGAAGCTGGCATGGCAAGGAGCGTTTCTGGATCCATGCGCCAGGCCTGTGCAAGGGTCGCACTCGAACGTCAAATGCCGATTACCAAACAAACGGCGGGACATCATCCCGGACAGCGCGTAGTCGCGACTCGTGGGAGAAGCGGTTACCCGCACACAATAGTCTGAACTTTCACACCGGCGCGGGCGGGATGCCGGGCGAAACGCTGCCGTGTTCGTGCCAGAACGTGCCCGCCACAATGGGCTCCCCGTGTCGACGTCAAGAGCTCGCTGAACTCACGAGCCGCTGAGTTCCGCCAGGCGCGCTGTCAGGGTTTCGTTGCGGTCCGGCCGCCAAATGGCCGACAATCGGTACTGGCGATCCACTGCAACTCGCCGATCACACGCCACCGGGCATCGCGGCACGTGCAAGGTCACTTCCTATGAAACGCACCGAACGACGACACCTCAAAGAAAACGAGCTTCAGATGCTCGCGCGGCAGGCGCGGCAGACGTTCGAGGAGCGGCGGCGCGAGACGCTGGCGGTCATCGCGATTGTCGCGGTCGTCGCGATCGCGGCGATTGGCTATTACGGCTGGCGACAGCGCGTGCAGGCGAAGGCTCACACGCTTCTGGCCGAAGCGCTCGCGGTCCGCGACGCCCGCATCGGTCCGCCTCCAGCCCCGGGCACGCCGTCGACCGGCGGGCCCAGCTTTGCGACGGAACGCGAGCGCGCGCAGGCCGGGCTCACGAAATTCAAAGTCGTCGCCGACGCGTATCCCTCAACCGATGCCGGACTCTACGCGCGATATCAGCAAGCGGCCACGTACATGTCGCTCGATAATCCGACGCAGGCGGCCGCGACTTATCAGCAGGTCGTCGATCGCGCCGGCAGCAACAGCATCTATGGGCAGATGGCCCGCCTCGGTGTCGCCGAGGCGCAGGCTCGCGCCGGCCAATACGACCAGGCCATCAGCACGTTCAAGGAGCTCTCGATGCGGAAGGACGGACCGTTGCCTGTAGACGGCATCCTGATGCAGCTGGGACGCACGTACCTCGTCGCCGGCAAGCGGGCCGATGCGCAGCAGACATTCAATCGTCTCGTGGAGGAGTTCCCGGAGTCGCCCTACACCAGCGACGCCCGCCGCGAGCTCGAGAACTTGAGGAAGACTTAACAACGCTCAAGTCTCAAGGAACAAGTCTCAACTCTCAACAGTCACGTCAATGTTGAGACTTGAGACTTGAGACTTGCTTACTTTCGCTTGACCTCCTGCCCGAACCGATACGACAGAATCTTGTAGACCAGTTTTGCGCAGAGGAAGTTCGGTGCAACGTTGCCGGCTATCGGACACAGCTCCACGAGGTCGCAGCCGACGACGGTGCGGCGTTCGATGACGCGGCGCAGCAGCGCCAGCGTCTCGTACCACGACAGCCCGCCGGGTTCGGGTGTTCCCACGGCAGGCATGATGGCCGGATCCAGGCCGTCGCAGTCGATCGTGATGTACACCGTGCCGCTCAGTGAATCGACGACCTGGTCGATCCAGTCGACGCGATCCCGCATATTGAAGTCGTAGAAGATCCGGGTCGGCAGCGAGGGCGCCGCGCTCGCCTCTTCGGGCGAGAGGCTCCGAATCCCGACCTGTGTCGCCCGCGCGTGCTCGAGCGTCCGCCGCATCGCGCACGCGTGATTATGCGGTGAGCCCATGAACGAATCGCGCAGATCGGCGTGGGCGTCGATTTGAAGGACCGACACGCCCCGATGTTTCGCCGCAACGGCCTCGACGATCGCCGGCGTAATGGAATGCTCGCCGCCGAGAATGAATGGGAATTTGTCCCGCTGGACGATTTCCGACGCGACACGCCGAACCTGGCGGGCCACTTCCTCCATCGACGCGTACGGAAACTCCATCTCCGGCAGCGTGAAAATGCCGATGCTGTGCACGTCGGTCTCGGTCTCTTCGTCCCACAGCTCCATGTGCGACGAGGCGACCAGGATCTCGTGCGGGCCGTTTCGCGTCCCCGCCACGTATGACGTCGTACGTTCCAGCGGGGCAGGGAAGACGACGACGCGGGCGTTGGCGAAGTCGGTTGTGGTGGGGGTCGTGCCGCCGAACTCTGCGAGCGTCAGCCGATCGTACTCAAACGGCAGACTCATTCACTTCCTCGAAACGTTCGTTGGGAACCGGGTGACCGTCGATGGTCATGACGCGCGACGCCACGGTGAATACCGGCATGGCGCGTTGCTTCAGGAGCGGCGCGGCCGTCGTCGCCAGGGCGCTGACGAGCAGCGGCAGCGCGATGGTGGCATCGGCCTGGACCGAGACTTTCGCGGAGTTGCTCGACAGTTTGCCCCAGCTCTGGGCCTCTTCCAGGCTCGATCCGGAGGCGCCGCCGAAGTGCGGCACGTCGGTGACGATTTGCAGAGCATACCGGTGTCCGCCCACTTCGTCGTTGTAGAACTCGGCCTGGACGCTTGCCTGATTGATGAAGTTCTTGGGCGTGCCGCCGCCGAGGACGATCGACGCGGTCCGCGGGCGCCGGATGATGATGTTCGCCGACTCGATGATGTCGCCGATCACGTCGATATAGCCGGTGCCCGGCTTGTTGTGCCGCGCCTGCGACAGACCCATGCCGATGGATGAATCGGCAATGGCCGGGCAGAAGATCGGCACGTTGGCGCGGTAGGCGGCCGTGAGGATGCCGTCGCT
>QHWF01000782.1 GCA_003222455.1 Acidobacteriota bacterium | reverse complement strand
TCCTTGGACCACGATAAATACGGTGACGTCGCCTCTTTCAGTGTCACCGAACGTTCAAATGCGGCCACTGAGGAACGTTTGAAAAGCGGCCACGCGGGTAGGTGGCGTTAGTATCGTCTGATTCCTTTCCCGCGCGCAAGCGCGGGTCGTGTTCTTCTTGCTTTTCCAGAGTCCGAAGACGGCGGTGGGCGGTGTGGGAAACGCGTCGGCGCGTTTTCCAAGCAGCGGTGGGCGCGTTCTTGGCGTCCACGGCTGCGTCACCGTCCACGGCCTCAGTCGTCGGCGGCTGTCGCGCGCTGGCGCAATCGATAGCTCTTCCCCGTCATTTGAATGATGGTTGCGTGCGCGAGGAAGCGATCGAGGATCGCGGTCGCGGCTGGAACGTCACCGAGGAAGACGCCCCAGTCCTGCGTCGGTCGGTTCGTGGTGATCAGGGTCGACGCGGTTTCGTGTCGACGGACGAAGACCTCCAAGAGATCCTCGGCCGCGTTCGATCCGAGCTTCTTCATGCCGAAGTCTTCGAGGACGAGCAGGTCGACGCGCGTGAGTTGCTGCACGAAATCTCGGCGGGCGCCGGTCGCGTCGGCCTGTGCGAAGTCGGCCGCCAAGTCGAAGGTGCTGCGCACGAGCGCGCGACGGCCGGCTCGAATGGCGCCGACGGCGATGGCCGTGGCGATGTGCGATTTGCCGACGCCTGGCGGACCAATCAGCAGCAGGCCGTCATGGGCCTGGACAAACCGCGCGCTGGCCAATTCGACGATCTTGGCCTTGGGGATCTTCGGATTGAAGGACCAGTCGAAGTCGGCCAGCGCCTTCACGACGGTGATGCCGGCCTGTTTGAGGCGGCGCGCGAAGAGCCGATCGGCGCGGCGGGCGAGCTCATCCTCGACGAGCAATTCGAGAAACTCCAGATGCGGGAGCGGCGCCGCTTCGGCTTGCGCGACGCGTCCCGGGAGCGCGTCGACCATGCCGGACAGCCGCAGATGACGAAGCCGGGTCGTGAGTTGTGCATTCATCGTAAGAAATCCTCCAACGTGTACTGGGTCATCGGACGAATGGCCGGGTCGTCGGTGGCGAGCGCCGGAGTGGGACGCACCGGCGTGCGCTCGACGAGCTGGCGGATGGTCTGATAGCGAAAGTGCTGGTGCGTGTGTGCCTCGGTGACGGCCGCCAGGATGCGCTCCCGTGGATGTCGTCGTGTCAGGGCGAGGACGCCTTGAATGAGGCGAATGGCGCGGACGCCACGCGCGGCGAGCGCCGCGGCGGCCCACTGCTTGACCGCCGGGCCGACGCGCTCACATTGGCCGACGAGCCGATCGACAAACGCTTGCTGACGGCTCGAGGCCTCGCCCTCTCCGGCGCGCGGCGCAAACACGCCGGCCGCGACCCGCGCGTGGACCATGATGAGCGTGTCGCCGTCGAAGACGCGCACGAGATGGGCGTCCCACCGGACGCGGACACGCTGGCCCAGCAGAGCGAGCGGCACGGGATAGAAGGCCCCGCCCACTTCGACGTGCCCATCGGTGTGGACCGTGCGCTCGCCGCTGGCGAAGACCGGAAAGGCCTCGCTGGCAAGCGGGTGGAGCGCCCGCTGCTCGACCTCGACAAAGTGCGTCCAGACTTGGCGCCGCGTGGTGCCGTGAATGCGCAGCCGCGCGATCGTGCGATTCCAGTGCCGCAGAAACGCATTCTGCGCGTCGAGGCTGTCGAAGCGGCGGCCTTTGAGCGCATTGTCTTTGACGTAGCCGCCGCTGCGCTCTTGCTTGCCGTTTTCCTCGGGGCGGCGCGGCTGCGTGGGCAGCGGGGTGAAGCCCCAGTGCGCGGCGAACGCCAGGTAGACATCGTGGCTATCGGGATCGAAGAAACACGCGCGCACGACGGCCGCTTTGAGATTGTCGTGCCGTACGACCGTCGGCACGCCTCCGAGATCGCGGAAGGCGCGCTCGTGCAGCCGAAGAAACGTCTCGAGCTTCTGATCCCAGACCGCTTCCTCGTAGCCGTGCCGCGAATGGCCCAGCGTCATCCGAAACACCCAGGGCCGTCGCCACTCGCCCGTGGCGGCGTCGAGCGTGGGCGCGCCGCGGAAGAAATCTACTTGTGCCTCGGCCCCGGGCGCACAGTGAAAGACGCCGACGGCGCGGCGAGTTGGCGCGATCGTCCGCACAAACCGTTTCACCGATTCGTAGCTCGCGCCGTACCCGTATTCCTCCACGAGGTCCTGCCAGATCCGCTGCACACTCAAACTGGCGTCGAGCTTCTCGGTGATCGCGGTGCGATAGAGTCCCGCGGCGAACCGCCGCCGTGGCCGCGAGCCGGGGAACGTTTTGGCCGGGTTTGACTCCGAGCCGGCGAACGTTTTGGCCGCATTTGGAGCCGTGTCAGGTGGGACC
>QHWF01000781.1 GCA_003222455.1 Acidobacteriota bacterium | reverse complement strand
ACCCGGTGCGCGGCATGATGTTGTTGTTGTCGGGCGATGAGGTCTGCTTCTCGTACCGTGCGCCGAGGTTGAGCGTGAACCCGCGCCGAACCTCCCAGTCGTCCTGCGCGAACAGGTCCAGGTTCACGTACGACCGATCGATGCCGGCGAAGTCGAATGGCGCGAAGTCGCGGTGCAGCGAAATCGGCCGCCGTGGATCGGTGAACCCCTGCGTGAACTGCGTCGGTAACGTCGCCGGGTTGCGCGCGTCGAACGGATAGGGTGTGCCCGCCGCGAACGTGTACACGCCGACCGCGTCGGCATTGAACACGCCGGTCTTCGCAATGTGCGAGACGTCGACGCCGGCGAACGTCCGGTGGGCGCCGAAATCGCGCGAGAGCTTGTCGTTGAATTGCATGCGGTTCTCGCGGATATCCTGGGGCGATCCGTTGTTCGCGCCGAACGTCGCAAAGCCCGTGTAGATGACCCGCGGACCGGGTGCGAGATTCGTCGACTCGTTCACGAACCGTGAATATTGAAACCGTGCTTCATTGACCGTCTTCGCCGATAACACGCTCGTGGTCGTCCCCTGCAGCTCCCAGCTCGCGCGCTTGCCCTTCGTGCCGCCGTCAGGCAGCACGAGACCGCCGAACTGGCCGATGTTCTCGTTGTGATCGAGATTGAACCGAAGCTGGGCATTGTGGTTGTCGGCCAGCCGATGCGTCGCTTTGGAGAACGCCTGGTGGCGATTCAACGTTGCCGGAAACGCACCCGGCTGGACAACCGACGTGACGACGAGCTGCGAGTCCTGATTGGTGCCCTCATAGCTGCCGATGAAGTGCGTGCGGTTCCTGACGAGTGGACCCGACACGACGGTGCCGAACTGCTGCTGGTTGAACGGCGTGACCGTACCGGTCAGGGCGTTCTTCGCGTCGAAGCGTCCGGGACGATCGTAGATGTAGCCGGTCCCATGAAACTCGTTCGTGCCGCTCTTGGTGACGGCCGAGACGATACCGCCGAGGGAGTGACCGAACTCCGCGGAAAACTGGCTCGTGATCACCTGGAATTCCTGGACCACGTCGAGCGACAAGCCGGTTTTCGACGCGTCGCCCCACTCGATCACCTTGTTCGACACGCCGTCCACGACGTAGTCGATATTGCGACCGAGCTGCCCGTTCACCGACAGATCGCCGCGCGTGGCCGCTCCGTGCACGCCGTTGGCGAAATTCGCCAGGTCGAGATAGTTCCGCCCGTTCAGCGGCATCGTCTCGATCTTCTGTTGATCGACGGTCAGGCTCAATTCCGCCTTGCGCGTCTCGAGGATGGGCGCGGCACCGTGGACGGTGGTCGCCTCGGCAAGCGAGGACAGCTTCAGCGTGAAGTCGATCACCGGCTTCGAGTTCGCCTGAAAGACGAGGCCCGCACGCTCTTCGCTGGCAAATCCGGCAAGCTCGATCGTGATGCTGTATTCGCCGACCACCGGCAGGGCGATGAAGTGATAGCGGCCGTGATCGTCGGTCGCTTCCGCCCTGACGAGACCGGTCTTGGTGTTCTTCAGCGCGACCGTGACGCCGGGGAGCACCGCGCTCGACGGGTCGAGCACCGTGCCCGACAGATCGAAGGTGCTGACCTGCGCGGATGCCGGAGCGGCAACGATTGCGGCGGCCAGAACGGCGCAGACGAGGCGACCGGGTTTCACGCACGATGTCATCAGCACCTTCCCCAGCCCCGTGATGTCACGCAGGCCATTTGGCGGACCTGAAGGTCCGCACTACATCTGATCTGTCGTAATCGAACCTTCAGCCTGCCAGCGTGTCGAAGCATGCCCAAGGCTCCGCACCTATCAGTCGTAGTGCAGGCCTTCAGGCCTGCGATCGTGTCGAAGAATCGCGATCGTCATGCGGCACGCGACACGTGTCAAGGAAGATCGACGCGAATCAGAGCGACCGCGCGGCTGGCCGCTCCAGGAGCGTGTCCGCTGACTGACGCCGCATTGGAACGCAAAGGCCGCGAAGGCCGCTAAGAAATACTCTCTTTCTCTGCGTCCTTTGCGGCCTCTGCGTTCAATCGGGGCGTTCGCTCGAGCAGCGCGGCTTCGGCCTCGAGCGCCGCCACGACGGCATCCACATCGTCCTCGCTGTTGTAAGCGTGGAACGACACACGCAGGCCGTTGCCGCGGCACGATGCGATGATGCCTCGATCCGCCAGACGTGAAACCAGGACGGGTGCGTCGACGCTCTCGACCACCACGAGCGGCCCGCGTCGCTCCGGCTCGCGCGGCGTTCGGACAACCAACCCGCTGGCTTCGGCCCTCGACCGGTATCGTTCGACCAGGCGCGCAACCTGCTGACCAACCACCTCGTAGCCGATGCGATCGAGGAGATCGAGGGCGGCGATCGCCAGGTAGGCGTTCAGCACTGGCGGCGTGCCGCT
>QHWF01000780.1 GCA_003222455.1 Acidobacteriota bacterium | reverse complement strand
AATCGCGGCGGACGTAGAGGAAGGCGACGCCCGCGGCAGCCAGCAGGTATTTGAGGCAGCCCGTGACCATGAAATCGATCCCGAGCGCGTGCACGTCGATGGGGCCGGACCCGGTCCGCTGATAGTCGTCGACGAAGACGAGCGCGCCGCGGGTGTGCGCCAGTCGCGTCAGCGCGGCCATGTCGGTCTTGTGCCCGTTCCTGAAACAGACGTGCGTGGCCGGCACGATCAGCGTGCGCTCGTCGATGACGCGCTCGTAGGCGTCGATCTCCAGTCCGTCGCCGGCCGCGCGCGCCCAGCGAATCGACGCGCCGCGGCGCTGCTGCGCCAGCCATATCTGCGCCATCGTGGGAAATTCGAAATCGCCAAGGACAACGTGCGATCGGTCGCTGGCGCCGAGCAGTG
>QHWF01000779.1 GCA_003222455.1 Acidobacteriota bacterium | reverse complement strand
CAGGTCGGCGCCTTTTTCAGCGACCTGCTAGCGCCGGACCATCGACAAAGCGTTGTCGCAGCTCGCCGAGCCGGGCCTTTTGCCGCTGTTCGCGCTTTTCCTCCGCGGCACGCAATTCGTCGGGAATCCGGCGGTCGAGACTCTCTGGACCGAACAAGCCGTAGACGTTCTACGTCTAAAGCCGTAGATTCTCTACGACTATGGCCAGGCTCACCGCGACCGGGACGTCGCGGGTGCAGCTCGTGGACGCCTTGGACGCGTCATGAACCCGGCGCCGGCGAGCAAGGAGTAGCGCGATGCGGCCCGACCAGGACGACCTCGACGAGGAAATTCGCGGCCATCTGGCCCTGAGCATCAAGGAGCGCATCGAGCGCGGTGAGGATCCAGCCTCCGCTCGCCTGGCGGCGCTGAGGGAATTCGGCAACGTCACGCTCACGCGCGATTCGATGCGGGGCGTGTGGCGCCATCGCTGGTTCGACGCGGCCGAAGCCCTTGGACGGGACATCCGGTTCGCGTTGCGCGCCCTCCTGCGTGTCAAAGGCCTGGCCGCCACCGTCGTGGTGACGCTGGCGCTCGGCATCGGCGCCAACGCCGCGATCTTCAGCGTCGTTCGCGGCGTGCTCCTCCGCCCTCTCGTCAATCGCGATGAGGATCGCCTGATCTACATCCGTCAGAGCGGGCCGGGCCTTGGCGCCGAAAACATGACGTTCTCGGTGCCCGAAGTCAACGATTTCAAGTCGCGCACCACGACCGTCAGCGCCTTCGGCGACTTCTCCACGGTCGACTTCACGATGGTTGGTCTCGGCGGCGAGCCCCGCATGGTGAAAGCGGGCGTCGTCGGCGGGTCGTTCTTCGACGTGATGGGCCTGCGCCCCGTGCTCGGCCGCCTGCTGAACGCGCAAGACGATGGTCCCAAAGCGGCGGGCGCGGCGGTCCTCACCTACCGGTTCTGGACCACCTCGCTCAACAGCGATCCGACCGTGATTGGCAAGACCATCCGCCTCGGTCCACGCACCGCCACCGTGGTCGGCGTGCTCGAGCCCTCGGTCCCCTATCCGGCCGACACCGAGATCATCGCGAACGTGGTGACCAGCCCGCATCACCTCGGAGCAACGATGGTGACCAGCCGCGTTCACCGTATGACGGAGCTCTTCGGTCGCCTCGCGTCCGGAGCTTCCCTCGACGCGGCGCGCGCCGAGCTGACGGCGGTGCACGCCGCCATGCTGCGCGAGCACCCCGAGGCGTATTCGGCGAAGGCGAATGTCGAGCTCAGGGTGACGAAGCTCCGCGATCAGATCGCGGCGCCGGCGCGGACGATCCTGCTCGTGCTGCTCGCCGCAGCAGCGGTCGTGTTCGTCATCGCGTGCTCGAATGTCGCCAACCTGATCCTGGCGCGCTCTGTGCGCCGCGAAGGCGAGCTGGCCGTGCGGGCCGCGCTCGGCGCCGGACCCGGCGCGCTCCGGCGCACGCTGCTGGCCGAGAGCCTCGTACTCTGCGGCGCCGGCGCCGTGCTGGGCGTTGTGCTCGCGCGGCCGCTCGTCGCCGTCGTCGCCCGCTATGCTGCCCGCTTCTCGGTCCGCGCGCTCGAGGTCACGGTCGATGCCAGCGTGCTCTGGGTCGGCGCCGGCCTGGCAATGGCCGCGGCCGTCCTGCTGGCATACGTCCCGCGCCTGCCGTCGCCGCACGCTCCGGCCGGACTCGGCCTGGCGACCGGCGGCGTCCGGATCACGCCGGGCACCAACCGGCGGCTGCGGGCGTTCGCGACGGCGCAGATTGCGTTCTCGTTCGTGCTGCTCGCCGGCGCGGGCATGCTCCTCACCACGCTCGTCGCGCTGCAGACGGCGAACACGGGTTACAACATGCGGCGGGTATTGGCATTCAACGTCCCGGCGTCGGTGACGGGCCTCGGCGATGCGAAGGCGATCGCGTTCTATCAGGAAGCGACGCGGCGCGTCGGCGGGCTGCCCGGCGTCGAGAGCGCCGCGATGGGAAGCTTCGTGCCCTGGCGCGATGCCGGCAGCTTCGGTCCCGGTTTCCAGTTCACCGTCGAGGGCTACACGCCCGCGGACGGGGAGGAAAACCCGCGCGGGCGGATGCGCATGGTCGCGCCTCGCTTCTTCGCGGTGCTCGGCGTCCCGATCCTCGCCGGCCGCGACTTTACGGACGATGACCGCCGCGGCGGCGAGCCCGTGACGATCGTCAGCCAGAGCCTCGCCCAGCGGCTGCTCCCGAACGGCGACGCGGTGAACCGGCACCTGACGTGGACCGATCCGGTCTTCAGCATCTACGGGAAGCCCGTCCCGTCCCGCATCGTCGGCGTCGTCGCCGACGTGGACGACGAGAACGTCGTGCCGGAACCGGCGCTGACCATCTATCAGCCGGCGTATCAAACGGGCGTCGCAGGACGCCTGTTCGTGCGCA
>QHWF01000778.1:2004-4984 GCA_003222455.1 Acidobacteriota bacterium | reverse complement strand
TTCAGGAACGCGCGAAACGTGAATTCCCCCGGTTCCGCGGGGCGGGCGCCGCACGACGTCGCCTTCTCGACAATCGTCCGCAGGACGACCGGACTCCCGTGCGCGCTCAACTCCAGGACGTCTTCGCCGGTGTACGAGTGCGGAGACGGAAAGTACGTGGCGACAACCTGATCGACCGCCTGGGTACGGGTGAATGTGGCCCGGCGCGGCTCGAGCTCGCCGCGATGCGTGATGAGCCGCCGTCCGATCGAACAGGCATCGGGCCCGCTGAGACGAATCACTCCGATCCCGCCACGTCCCGGCGGTGTCGCGATCGCGCCGATCGTGTCGGAGGTTGAAAACATGCGATACGTATCTGGCGAAGGACACAAAGGGGACAAAGGACACAAAGGAAAATTTCATAAGCTGTCAGCATAATCGCCAATGCACTCCTGAGCCCACGAAGCCTCACGGTCTCTACGACCGGGCGATTGGTCACACAAGCCTCTCCGTGCCAGTCGCCTGTCGTGGCTAGCAAAAGTGTCCCGCTCTCCGGATCGGCCAGGAAGCAGTTCGCTCTCAGGTCAGGCCGATCCTTTGTGTCCTTCGTATCCTTTGTGTCCTCCGCGAAGTTCTACTTCCGCAACGAGATCAGCACCGTCTTCGTAAACGCATCCCCGATGCTCTCGGTCGCGACGCCCGGCACTTCAGCGACTGCCAGGTGCACCAGCCGGCGCTCGTACGGGTTCAGCGGCCCGAGCTGCTGATCGACTCCGGTTTGCTTGGCCTTCTCGGCGAGAAACTTCGCCATTCGGCGCAGCTCGACGTCCTTCCCCTTGCGGTACTCCAGCGCGTCGACGAAGACACGGCGATCTTCGCCGAGCGAGCGGCCGAATGCCATGTCCACCACGTGTTGGAGCGCTTTCAGCGGCTCCCCGCGGTGGCGCACGAGCAGCTCGGCCTCCTGGCCAGAGAGGTTCAGCCTGGGTCCGTCCCCTGTTTCTTCCACATCCACCGCGGATGCAATCCCCAGGGCGGCAGTGAACCGGTTCAGGAAATCCAGAATCGGCGCTGTGGTCATGGCGTCATTCCGCATCGCTCGCGGCCGCGTCCGTTCTGCCGGCGCCCGCGCGTTTCAGCCGGCGTTCGGCCGGCGGCCGGACGGTCCTGATGTTGGGCGGCCCAATCAGGTAGTTCGTCAGATACTGCTGGCCGATCATCCAGATGTTCGTGACCACGTAATAGATGAGGGCGCCCGCGGGAAGCCAGGCGAGCATCACCGTCATCATCAGCGGCATGAACATCATCATCTTCTGCTGCGCCGGATCGGCGCCGCTCGCCGGCATCATGCGCTGCTGCCAGAAACCGGTCGCGCCCATCAACGCGGCAAGCACGTAATACGGATCGTGCGCCGACAGATCGTGAATCCATCCGAACCACGGCGCGCCCCGCAGCTCGATCGACGTCTGCAGCAGGGCCCACATGGCAAGCAGCACCGGCATGGTCAGCAGCATCGGCACGCAACCGCTGGCGGGATTGACACCGCGCTCTTTATAGAGCGCCATCAACTCCTGATTCATTTTCTGTTTCGCCGGATCGGTCGCCTTCAGCTTCGCGTAGCGATCCTGGATCGCCTTCACCTGCGGCTGGATTTCCTGCATCTTCCGCATCGACACCGTGCTCTTGTGCCGGAGCGGGAACATGATCGCGTTGATCAGGATGGTGAGAACGACGATGGACCAGCCGTAGTTGCCGACGAAGGAGTTCACCCATTTCAGCGACTGCAGCAGCGGGACGACGATCACTTTGAACATCCCGAAGTTGATCGCGTTCGGGAGGTCATGATGGACGGCCGACAGGACAGCGAAGTCCTTCGGGCCGACGAAGAATTTCATCGGCTCGTTGGTCGATCGCGGTTCGATCGAATAGGCGACGAGCTCGCGCGGCGTCTCTTTGGAGCTCGCAGGCGGCGGGATCGCGACCGGTTGGAACGTAATCCTGGCGGCCGTCACCGACAACGCCACCGTCATGAAGTAGTTGTCGTCCACGCCGGCAAACCCGAAGTCGCCCTCGTAAGCGGGTTGCTTCGCAATGTCCTTCGGCGACAAGCGTTGGACTTTTCCGTTCTGGAACAGCAATCCGGCCGGTTTCTGTGCATAGCGGCTGACCTCCGTCGTGTCAGCCAGAGCCGGACCCCACAGAATCGCCGCCGGCACCGGGAGATCCTCCTGCATCACGGCGGCTTGAAAGGTGACGACGTACGACGCCGGGTCGAGATGAAACCGCTTCGTGACGTGGAGTCCGCCGCTGTCACGGTATTCGAACCGCACGTCTGGCGACGACGCCGTGGGCTGCGTCACCGCGTACAACGACTCGTTGAGGGTGGTGTTGAGGACGCTATCCGGCGTTTTGAGGCTGAATGGCAGCGGTTGCTGTTCGACTATCCCTGCCGGAGTGGCGATGGTCAGCCCGGATTCGATGAGTTCCTGCGGCTCGTCTTTGGTGTTCTTGTAATGCTTCAGCCGCCAGCTCTTGAGTCGACCGCCCCGGTTGGTGAACACCGCAATGATGTCGCGGGTTTCAATGGGAATGTCGCGTTCTGCCGGGTCGGAAACGACCGGTATCGCAGTCGGCGCTGGCCGTTGAGGCGGGGGTGACACTGCTTCCGGCTGAGGCGGCGATGCGGCTGGGCCTGGCGTAGCCGCCGCTGCCGGCGCTGATTGCACGGACACCGGACGTTTCGGCACCGGCTTCACGACCAACGCCTGGTACACGTACAAAACCAGGAATGACAGGAAGATAGCGAAGAGAACTCGTCTTTCCATCACCAGGGAACCGGATCATGGCCGCCAGCACAAAACGGATGACAGCGACCAAGGCGAAGCGCTGTCATCCACCCCCCGCGAAGGAACCCGTGCCGGCCGATCGCTTCCGTCGCGTAATCGGCACACGACGGAAGGAAGCGGCAGGATCCCCTGAAATGCGGAGAAATAAGGAACTT
>QHWF01000778.1:1183-1955 GCA_003222455.1 Acidobacteriota bacterium | reverse complement strand
TTCAAGGACGGTCAAGGTGGCGTCGAGCAACTCACGCCGCGGCACGACCACGACGTCGAACCCGCCGGCAATCTTGTTTCGACGGAAAACCTCTCGAATCAGTCGCTTCGCTAAATTTCTCTGAACCGAGCCCCCGAGTTTCCGCGTGGCCGCAATTCCCAGACGTCCGCAGGACCCGTCCGTTCGGAGCGCAAAAAGTGTGCAGTAACGGCTCTGGACCTTGACTCCGTGTTCATACACCTGGAGAAACTCTGCTCGACGACGGATTCGCTCGGCGGGGCGGAAATCGGCCATCGACGGGCGCGTCCGGCCCTTACTCGCTCGAGACCGTCAAGCGCTTCCGCCCCTTGGCGCGGCGGCGCTTCAGAACCAGCCTTCCGTTCTTGCTGCTCATCCGGACGAGAAATCCGTGCGCACGCTTCCGGTGGCGTGTATTCGGCTGAAACGTGCGTTTACCTTTCATCGGGGGGCCTCGGTGGAAAAACGAACCCTCAATGTTAGCGAAGCTGTTCCAAGAGTGTCAATCGCGCCCGGCGGTTCAAGGAAGTGCCAATCGCGCCCAAATGTGTTAGAGTCGCCCTCCTTTACTGCGGTTGTCTCGTTCGGACCGGCTCCATGCACGTTCGGTCTCTCCCCAAAGTTTTCCACACCTGTGGAAAAAACTGTGGAAAATCGCCGGGCTTTGGTGCTTTCTCCAGTAAAACCGTCCTGAATCCTGACACAAACCGGCAGAAATCGTCGTTTCTGGCCGGCTTGCGGAATATTGGATCAT
>QHWF01000778.1:0-1140 GCA_003222455.1 Acidobacteriota bacterium | reverse complement strand
TCGAGACCAAAGTAAATCGCCACAGCTTTTACACGTGGTTTCGACCCACCACTTTCGTGACGGAAGACGTCGGCGGGCTCACAGTCAAAGTGCCGAACGAAGTGTACACAGAGTGGCTGACGAAACACTATGCTGGTGTCATCAGCGAAGCCATGGGTGAACTGAAACGATCCGATGTTCCCGTGCAGTTCGTGTCCGATCCCGCCCTCGACACACCGCCGGAGCCAGTGCCCATCGAGCTTGGCTTGGACGAAACGCCGACGTTCGATGCAGGCGTTCAGCCGGCGACGCCGGGCCCGGCCTCACTCAATCTGCGTTACACCTTCGACTCCTTCGTGGTCGGCTCGTCGAACCAGTTCGCTCACGCCGCATCACGCGCCGTTGCCGAAGCGCCGCCGCGATCCTACAACCCGCTGTTCATCTACGGCGGGGTGGGGCTGGGCAAGACGCATTTGATGCACGCGATTGGGCAATACGTGCTGGATCACGATCGCTATCTGAAATTGACCTACATCTCGTCCGAGCGGTTCATGAACGAGATGATCAACGCGGTGCGGTACGATCGGGTCCTCGACTTTCGCGAACGGTACCGATCCGTCGATGTGCTGCTCGTCGACGATATCCAGTTTCTTGCCGGCAAAGAAGGCACGCAAACCGAGTTTTTCCATACTTTCAACGCCCTCTACGACTCGCAGAAGCAGATCGTCCTGAGCAGCGACTGTCCGCCGCACGAGATCCAGGCGCTCGAGGAACGACTCCGCTCGCGTTTCGAGTGGGGACTGATCGCCGACATCCAGTCGCCGGACCTCGAAACGAAAGTCGCCATTCTCAAGAAAAAAGCCGAAACCGAATCGGTGCCGCTGCCCGACAACGTGGCGATGTACATCGCCGGCAAGATCAAGTCGAACATTCGCGAGCTCGAGGGATCGCTGATCCGCCTGATTGCTTACGCGTCGCTGACGGGCCAGGACATCTCGCTGCCCCTGGCCCAGGAGGTCTTGAAGAACATCCTCGAGCACGAGGAGCGAGCGATCACAATCGACATCATCCAGAAGTTCGTCGCCGATTATTACAACCTGAAAATGGCCGATCTGCGGTCGCGGAACAATTCAAAATCGATCGCGATGCCTCGCCAGGTCG
>QHWF01000132.1 GCA_003222455.1 Acidobacteriota bacterium | reverse complement strand
CGATTCGCATTCTGCTGAACGGGAAAGAGGGCGCGTTTGGCTTGATGCCGGCTATTGGCGGGAAGCTGAGTGACGAGCAGATCGCCAACGTGTTGACCTACGTGCGGCGCGAGTGGGGGCAGGCGGCCAGCCCCGTCGATGCCGACACCGTGAAGGCTGTGCGTGCGCTCTCGGCCGGTCGGAGCCGGCCGTGGACGGATGACGAGCTGATGAAACTGGCAGGCGTGCGCAAACAGTAACGAAGCTTCGCCTCAAACCGCCGAGTAAAACTGAGTCTCGGCGGAGCGGGCGAATCTTCGTTACCAGGCGGCCCTTCGGGCCGCAACGAAGACAGCTTCTAAAGCCGAAAACTTGTCTCAATCGCACAGACATCGGCTTTAGAAGGCATCTAGGTCGCGGCTCGCTCGTCTTTTGGCAAGGGCTGAGGTCGGGGCCAGGAAAATACAACGCGCGCTCGCTTGGGCTGAATCGATGGCCGTGAAACGAATCGCGTCCGGATCGCTCGCCGTCATCCTCGCGTTCGCTGTTTCGCTGGCGCAGGGCGTGGATCCGGATGCCATCAAGCGTCGTGCGCTCGCGCTCGCTCAGGCCGGCGATTACGCACAGGCGCGCGCCGATCTCGAACGGCTCGTCTCGGCATGGCCGGATGACCGACTCGCGCGGAAACTGCTCGCGCGGGTGCTCATCGCCGCCAACGCGACCTCCGACGCTGCCACACACCTCGAGCGCCTCGTGCGGACGGACGGCACCGATGCGGAAGCGTGGTCGCTGCTCGGCCGGCTGCATCAGGACGCGCAACGGTTCGGCGAGGCGGCGCGGGCGCTCGACCGCGCGGTGCGGCTCGACGCGTCCGATGTGGCGGCGCTGACCGCGCTGGCGAATGCGTATGTCGGCCTCGGCCGGATCGAAATGGCCGATGCCACGTTCGCGCGTGCGATCCAGACGAACGCGCGGCGTTCGCAGCCCGCCGTCGAACCGCACGCGTCCTACGCGGTGTTCCTCCTTCGCGTCAACCGCCGCGAGGAGGCGGAAGCGCAGGCGCGACGCGCCGCGGCGATCGACCCGGCGCATCCTCTCGTCAGGGACGCGCTGCGGGCGCTCGAGCGGCGTCCGGCCGTCATCACGCGACGTTCTCTACCGGCCCCGGCTGAAACGCTTCCGGCGCCGCGCTTCGTCGATATCGCGGCGGAGGCGGGCGTGGCCTTCACGCTCCGGAACTCTCCCACACCGGAGAAACACCAGATCGAAACCATGCCCGGCGGCGTCGCCGTGCTCGATTACGACCGCGACGGCCTCATGGACATTTACTTCACCAACGGCGCGGAGAGTCCGTCGCTTCGCCGCTCGGGGCCCGACGAGTGGAACCGTCTCTATCGAAACCTCGGCCACGGCCGTTTTGCCGACGTGACCGAGCTCGCCGGCGTGCAGGGGGACGGCTACATGATGGGCGCCGCGGCAGCGGATTTCGACAACGACGGATTTCCTGATCTCTTCGTCGCGGGCGTCGGGCGCAATATCCTCTATCGCAATCTCGGAAACGGAACGTTCCGCGACGTCACCGCGGAGGCCCATTTGTCGAGTGTGCATCCACAGTCGGGACCGATGTGGAGCATCCACGGCGCCTGGCTCGACTTCGATCGCGACGGCTGGCTCGATCTGTTCATCGTGAATTACTGCGTGTGGGATCCCGCGCGCGAGCCGTACTGCGGCGAGAAGGCGCCAGGCTTGCGCACGTATTGCCATCCGAGGCATTACGCGCCGCTCCCCAATCAATTGTTCCGAAACAATGGCGACGGAACATTCCGCGACGTGTCGATCGATTCGGGCGTCTGGCGTCATCCTGGAAAGGGTATGGGAGCGGCGGTTGGTGACGTGGATGACGATGGATGGCCCGACGTGTTCGTCGCGAACGACGCGGAACCGAATTTCCTGTTTCGCAATCGCGGCAATGGCACGTTCGAGGACATCGCGGCGGCGTGGGGTGTGGCGGTCAACGAGTTCGGCTCGCCCGTGTCGGCGATGGGCGCGGACCTCCGTGACATCGACAACGACGGCCACCTCGATCTCTTCGTCACCGACCTCTCCAACGAAGGGTTTCTTCTCTACCGGCACGCCGGAACACACTTCGACGATGTGTCGGACCAGTCGGGGATTACGCTCGCCACGCTGCCGTACGCCGGCTGGAGCAATCCGATCGCGGACTACAACAACGACGGCTGGAAGGACCTGTTTTCGGCCAACGGCCACGTGACGGACAACGTCGAATCGATTCAGGGCCGATCGTACCGGCAGAGCAACTCGCTGCTGATCAATCGCGGAAACGGAACGTTCCGCGACGCATCGTCAGAAGCGGGCGACTTGAACAAGCCCGGCGCGCATCGCGGCGCGGCCGTCGTCGATCTCGATAACGACGGGCGTCTCGATCTGGTGGTGACTGCCCTGGGCGGCCGCGCGAAGGTCCTGCGAAATGTGTCGACGTCTGCGGGGCAATGGTTGATGCTGCGTCTGGTGGGACGAACGTCGAACCGGGACGGCCTCGGAACGATCGTTCGCGCGACGCTGGATGATGGCCGGGTGATCGTGAACCACGCAACCACGTCCGCCGGCTTCGCGTCGTCCAGCGACCCGCGCGTCCACTTCGGCGTGCCGCCGAACCGGCGCGTGACACGTCTCACGTTGCGCTGGCCGAGCGGGACGCAACAGACGATCCAGCATCCCGCCCTGAATCGGATCCTGACGATCGAGGAGGTCGAACAGCGGGCGGGGAAATAACCCGTGAAAAGCCGCCTTGGAACGCAAAGGCCGCGAAGGCCGCTGAGAAACACTGGCTTTCTTTGCGTCCTTTGCGGCCTTAGCGTTCAATCGTGACGCTCGCTCAAATCTAAAATTCCAGCCTCACGCCGAGCTGTCCCACGCGATTTCCGGTGACGTTCGTGACCTGCCCGAAGCGCTCGTCGAGAACGTTCGTGTTGATTCCCGTGAACGTGCGGCGATTGAAGACGTTGAACAGCTCGCCCCGCACCTGCATCCGCATCTGCTGGCCGAGGCGGAATCCCTTCTGGATGCTGATGTCTTCGTTGCGCGCGAACGGGTCGCGCACATCAAGGACGAACGGGGCATTACCGAGCGTGAACGGCGCATGATCGACGATGAGCCCGGGCACGAGATAGCGATGGTCGGCATAGTTGCCCTGCGCAATCGCCGCCGGATTGAAATTCGATGAATCGAACCCGGCGAGGAACGGGCGGCCGTCCGGATTCCTCACATCGGGACGGTTCGCCCGGCCGTTCCATCCCGGAATCGCGCTGCCTGTAAATCGGAGCGGCGTACCGCTCGCGTAGTTGCCGATCATGCTGACGGTCCAGCCGCCGACGATGGCGTCGAGCACACCAGGGATGTCCGCGCCGAATCGGCGCTCGTGGCCGACAGGGACCTCGTAAACGACTGCCAATTTCCAGGTATGTGTCTGATCGAAGTCACCCAGGCCGTACTCCAGGTCCAGGTGGTAGTAGTCGAGCGGCCGGCCGCTGTTGTCGTTCCTGAGCGCGCTCTCCATATTCTGAAGCGTCTTCGAAAGGTTGTAGTTGCCGAAGACCGTCAGGCCATTGGCGTACCGTCGGTTCACCGCGATCTGGAGCCCGTCGTACCGGGATCGGCCGAGCGGCGAGTCGAACGTCGTCAGGCCGATACCGTTGCGCGCCAGGTGCGGGAACGGCACGAGCGCCTGCCAGAGCTGCCCGCCGGCGAACTCCGGATAGGGCAGACCGGGCAGGCCGAAGCGCTGCGCGTCGGCGTCGGTGCGCAGAATCGTGCTCAGGTTCGGCCCGAAGCTCAGATATTTCGGATCGAGCTGGTTCTTGTGCGCGAGGTCGCCTACCCAGATGCCGCTGGAGCGCGTGCCCACATACCCGATGTCGACCGTGAGGTTCTGCAACAGCTGACGCTGAACGTTGACGTTCCACTGGTGCGTGAGCGGAATGCGGCCGGCGTCCGGGTCCCAGTGCGTGACGCCGCCGAGACGCCACGAGGTCGGATCGATCGCGGCCGCAACGAACGCGTCCGGATAGCCGGCGTCCCAGTTGAACATCGAAGTGTGGGCCAGCGGGTTCGAGATATTGTTCGTGCCGCCGAACCCGCGCGAGAAGGGAACCGATGAGAACCCGTTGAACACGTTGGCGCCGTAGAAGATTCCATACCCGGCGCGGAGCGACGTGCGGTCGGTCAGCGCGTACGCGCCGCCGACGCGCGGGCTGAAATTCGTCTTGTCGCTCGCGACGAACGTCCGGCTGCCCGTGCGGCCGGCACCGTCGCCCGCGAACACCACCGCCCCCTTCATGCCCGTCAGCGGATCGGTGACGGTCAAATCGAAGTTCGACGTCCGATCGTGCGTCTCGACTGCCGGCGGCTGGTATTCGTAGCGAAGGCCGAGCTGCAGCGTGAGCTTCGGCGTCGCCTTGAAGTCGTCCTGCGCGTAGCCGGCATAGTAGAACGTCCGGCCGGCCAGGTTCAGCGGCACGCCGACACTCGCGTTGTTCACGCCGCCGAGGAGAAACGACGCGAAGGAATGGCCGACGAAATTGACGCCTGGAATACCGGTCTGCGCCGCCGTGAAGTTGAACGTGCCGGCAAGGTTCCCAAGCGGTTGCGTGTTCAGCTGATTCCCGCGTATGTCGGCGCCGACCTTCATGAAGTGGCGACCCTTCGACCAGCCGAGCGAATTCGCCACGCCCCAGGAGTTGTAGGCCTGGAAGTCGTCCTGCGGATCCCCGATCGGATCGAAGCTGACCCCCGCGGGTCCGGCGCCCCACGTGATGCGGGGGCAAGGCCCATCCTGTCGCACACCCTTGATGCCGAGCAGCGCGCCGCACGAGTCGGCGACGTGCGCCGACCGGTTCGGGTTCGCCATGCGGTTGAACGACAGAATCAGGCTGTTGTGAAGCGCCGGCGAGATCGTGTAATCATGCGCCACGCGGGCGAGCCACGAGTTGATCACCTGACGCCGCGCGGTCGACAGCGGTCCGCCGATGGGATCGTTCGCGTCCCAGATACCGCCCGCGTCAAGGAGCAGGCGCGGCCGCGTGTTGCGCGCGAGGCTGCCGCTGAGACGCTGCCGCGCCGACACGACCTGGTCGATCTTGAACGACCACTGGTTCTGATCGAATTCGGGCGTGTTCTGCGTCGGGAACAGGTTATTGGCCGTCAGCGCGTCGTTGACCGGCACATAGTGCTGCTTCGCAATCTCGCCGATCCGGCGGGAGACCTGGCTGATGCGGTTCGCCGGGATGACGTTACCGGGGAACGCGTCCGCGACGAACACTCCGTTCACCTCCCGGAGCGTCAGCGGATCGTAAATGGCGCCCCTGAAAATCGGACGCCCCAGCGCGTCGGTCCCGACGACGGTGCTCGTGAGCAGCCGGCTCAGGTCGCCGTTGTACATCTCCAGCTGCGGCACCGAGCGGTTTGGCGCGGCATAGACGTAACTGCGCACCTTGAATTTTTCCGCCGCCGCGAAGAAGAAGGTGCGGTTATGACCGTCGTACACGCCCGGAATCCGGACCGGGCCGCCGAAGCTGCCGCCGTAATTCGACTGCCGATCGCGTGGCTTCGGCCGGCCGGCGGCCTCGTTGAGGAACGTATTCGCGTTCAGCGCCTCGTTCCGGAGAGTCCCGAAGCCGGTCCCATGCACCTGGTTCTCACCGGAACGCATGACGAAGTTGAACACTCCTCCGCCCGTGCGGCCGAATTCCGCCGAGAGACCGCTCGTCTGGACCTTGAATTCCTGCAGGGCCTCCATGGAGACGCTGGATTCGCCGAAATGACCCGCGAGATAGGTCGTCACCGACGCGCCCTCGAGCAGCACTTCCTTCGAGAAAGCCGGACTGCCATTGATGCGCGACGTCCACGTGTCGCCCTCCACGCCGGGCGACAGCCTGTACGCGAACGTCTCCGGGTACCGGCCGCCGCCCATTGAAAGAGGAAGGGCGGTCAGGTAGTCTCGCGTGACCGTCGTCCCGACGTCGGGCGTCTCACGCTGGATCAGCTGCGGGGTGCCCGTCACGCTCACCGTTTCGGCGAGCTGACCGACCGCCAGCTCCGCGTCGAGCCGCAGCGTCTGCGACACCTGCAGCGTCAGCTTGTCGCGAACGAACGTCTTGAAGCCCTCTATTTCGAACTTCGCGGCGTACGTGCCCACGGGAACGCTTGGCACTGTGTACTGACCCGCCATGTTGGTCTGTGCCGTGAAGGTGAGGCCGCTTTCGCCTGTGACCGTAACCGTGACGCCGGGAATGGCCGCTCCCAACGAATCGGTGACCGTGCCGGAAATCGTGGCCCGGTTCACCTGTGCGTCTGCGACAGTCGCCCCCGCGAGGCACACGACTACGAACAACGCAAGCCGGTACGCTCTCATCGCAGGACCTCCTCCAGAACAACAACGCCGCTGCTCGGCGAAAAAAACGCGCCCATCCTGCGCCCGTCGGGCACGGGTGTCAAATCTCTCTGATGGCCTAACCGAAGAGCCTCCGCATGCGGGGCCGCCCTTCCCGGGCGGCGGACGTAGTCCGAGCAAACGAGGACATAACAGAGGACGTTAGGCGATTGAAGACCGACTCCTAGCGGGCTGCTGAAAAACGCAGCCTGAACTTGCAAGTGTCAAGTTTCAAGTCTCAACTACCGAGAATTTGGCGGGATTTCGGCGGCTCTGACTTGAGCCTTGTTACTTGAAACTTCAGGTTGCTGGCTTTTTCAGCAACCTGCTAGCGCCGCCCCGCGTCGACCGGTGCGCGAATCGCACGGCCGGGCCGGGCCGCGGTGACGTTACCGCCATCGACGACGATTTGGCCGCCCACAATCACGTACGGGATGCCCGCCGACGGGATGGTGCCGTCTTCATACGTCGACCGATCGATCACCGTCGCGGGATCGAAAACCGTCAGGTCGGCGTCGGCGCCCGGCTTGATGCGGCCCTTGTTCGCCATCGCCGGCGTTCGCCGCTCGAGGCGCTGTGCCGGAGCCAGCGTCATGCGGCGTACAGCCTCCATCAGCGGCACCACCTTGTCCTCGCGGACGTATTTGCCCAACACCTTTGCAAAGGTGCCCGACGTGCGCGGGTGCCCGCGACCGTTCTCGATGAATCCGTCGCTGGCGATGATGGCGAGCGGGCTGGCGATGGCCGCCCGCGTCTGTTCTTCGGATCGCCCGTGGATGATCACCGTCCCGCCGGCGGCGCGGGCCTTGCCGAATGTGCTTCGTGTGAGGCGCTCGCCGGTTGACACGAGTTGGTGCAGCCCGAAACGCGCATCCGGCCAGGTCTGCCAATCGTCGAACAGCGCCGACTTGATCTCGGTCATGCCCGCGCCGTAAGGATACGCTTCGGTCGTCACGTCCTGCCCGGCGTCACGCGCGGCCTTGATCGCCATCAGAAACGCGTCGATCTCGGCATCGGCCGACGAGTTGACGTGCACGATGTGCAGGGCGGTGTGCGCGGCGCGGGCGGCCGCAATGGTTTCCTGCAGTCCCTCGAGGCCGCCGCGCATGTGGATGTGGGCCGAGACGCCGCCCTCTGCCGCCACCCGGAACATGCGTTCGATCTCCGACATCGGCGCGCCCGGGGTGTATGCGCTGCCGAATCCCATGGCGACGGCTCCCTGCGCCAACCCGTCGCGCAGAATAGCCTCCATGGCCGCCATCTGTGCCTCAGTGGCCGTACCGCTGCCACCGATCCCGGCCGGCAGGAGGCCCTTGCCGGGATCGCCGAGCACCTTCATCCTTGCCGGGATGTGCCCCACCGACACGCCATAGTTCACCATCTGGCCAGCGTCGCGCGCGGCATACCAGGCGGCGACGTCGCCCGTGCCCACCTCCAGCTCGAACGCGGATGTCACGCCGTCGCGCACCATCAAGCGATACGCGTCCTCCTGCTGGCCGTGCTCATGCAGGTCGATGAACCCGGGCGACACGACGTGGCGAGCCGCATCGATCACGCGGACACCCGTGAGCGGGGTCTCAGACACGGCCGCGATTTTCCCGCTCCTGATTCCGACGTGGCGCACGGCGTCGAGCCCCGATTCGGGATCCAGCACGCGTCCGTGAAGGATCACGAGATCGTAAGGCCGCGCCTGTTCACGTGCGCACGCCGCGAGCATGACGCTTATGATGCCCATCGCCAGTGCGGGAAGGCGGAACATACGCGCCGAGATTAACACACACAAACACCGGCGGCTGTTCACGCGCCGTCGTGAATCTGTGGTACGGCATCATCCAATGACATCTCGACTATCCAGGGCCGTTGTCATCTGAAGAGTAGAATAGCGGCGAGAGGGATGGACACCACGCATGCGCGAATCAACTGATGCGTTCCGCGATCATCTCGTGCGCCTCCTCGACTGGGAAGAGGCGCACGTCGGATTCGACAAGGCCGTCGACGGCATTCCCCACGACAAGCGGGGTGCCCGCGCAGAAGGCTTCGAGCACTCGCCCTGGCAACTACTCGAGCACCTGCGCATCGCGCAGGAAGACATCCTCGATTTTTGCGTCAACGCCAACTACGAGCACCGCATGAAATGGCCGGATGACTACTGGCCCGGGAACCCGGCACCGCCGAGCGACAAGGCATGGACCGACAGCATCGCCTCGTATGTCCGGTCGCGCGAGGACTTGAAACGGCTCGCTCGTGAAGTGAAAGATCTGACCGCGAAGGTTCCGACTGGCAAAGCGACGCACACGTATCTGCGCGCCATCCTGCTCGCGGCCGATCACGCCGCCTATCACGTCGGCCAGATCGTCGCCGTCCGCCGCGCGCTGGGTGTTTGGAAATAGGCCGTGAAACGATACGATCGAGGCACCTGAAGGCTTTAGGCTCATGGCTTTCGGCTTTGGACCTGCTCAGAAAATCGTGCAAGTGTACGGCCCAGACCTCGCACGCAGTGAACGGAGCAACTCGCTGCCCAACGGACTTTCAGCAGGTGCGCCTGAAGCCCAGAGCCCAGAGCCGAGAGCCGATTTGCCTGCTAGCGCCGGACCCGAGGTCCCTCGTCCGGCCCCGTGGGCACGATGACCTCGAAGTCGGCGCCCTTCACGCGTGCGAGCGTCTCGAGCCCGCGCAGCCGACGGTCCGGGGCGATCGACATGAGCCAGTCGCCGCCGTTGTCCGCGACGAACATGCCGTAACGCTTGAGCCCCTCGAGAATGGCCCGCGCATGCGGCGGAAACGGAGACGTGTCGAAGTCCTTGCGAAGCCGCAGCCGTTCCCCCATCCGGGGCAGATTCGGATCCGTCTGTGAGCTCGCGAAGTGACGGGCCGGATAGACGAACTCACGCCTCGTCCGGCGCACGGTCACACGCATGGCATGTGCGACGACACCGCGCGCGACTTCATCGTAGCGAACCACGGCCGGGAAGATCGGGAGACCCGCAGCATCCGAGGACGTCCATCGTTCGGGCCGTAACGTGTTCGACGCGAGATCGAACGTGGACGCCTGTGATGCCTCCCACCCCGCATCGGTCAGCCGCGCCTGCCAGAACTCGTGCAGGCGGTGGTTCGCGGGATCGACAACGATCAGATGACGGTCGCCCGTGCCCTCGCGCTGGAACCGCTCCAGCGTCATCCCTGGCTTGGGTAGCGCTCCCCTGTCCTCATTGCGCGACAGCGGCCAGTTCTCGATCGGCGCGTTCGCGGGAATGGGAAATGGACCCGGATCCGATTCCGCAGGGTACATCGTCACTCGGACCGGCACGCCGGGCTGATCGGGGGGCACGAGCACGAAGTTCATGTCGAGGTTGTACCCGAGTGGCTTGTCTGCGCCGATGCTGCGGATGATGGCTGCCGAGTCCGGATGCACGGGCCGGTTCGAAATGTCTTCGTTCCACGGATTGTCGGCCGGAAAAATCTGCATCCCGCTCAGAATGCTGTCGGCCTCCGGTGTATCGAACAGCACGGGCCTCGTGAGCCGCCCAGGCTGGCCAGCCGCTTCGATGGCGTGCGCGAGCTTCACCCGCGCGGCTTCATACGGATCACCGGTTTCGGGAAAGCTGACGCGCTCGCCGGCGTCGGAGAACACGCGCGGGACGATCGCGCTCAAGACCTCGCTCACCACCCGGTTCAGACCGAGTCGACGCGCGAGCGTCAGGTATTGATTGACGGCCCAGATCCGCCGCACGTCGGCGTCCGCGTTGACGGTCACCCACAGCATCGCCACGGCAAGCGCCAGTGATCGGCTCACAACTCTTCCCCAACCTGAATGTAGAACTGAGAACCGAGAGCCCGTGAAGAAACCGATCGGCGGCCTGCATCGGGCGGCAGGGCAGCCCTCGCTACTCGATTTTTCCACAGGCTCTGAGACTAAGTGCTGCGGAGCAGAACAAACTACAATCGGCGGCGATGGGCAAGCCCTTTTGTTGGCTCCCGCTGCTGGCGATCAGCGCGGGCATCGCGTCCGGCGTAGCTCCGGGCACCGCGCAGTCCCGGAGCCTCGTCCTCGACAACGTACGCGTGATTGACGGCAGCGGCGGCGCACCCATCGAGGGTGGCCGCATCGTCATTCAGGGCGACCGCATCACAAGCGTCGGGCTGGCCGACCGGATCGCCGTGCCGGCCGACGCCGACAGGATCGACCTCACAGGCCGAACCATAGTGCCGGGCCTCATCGATCTGCACTTCCACACCGGTCCGGCAAACCACCTTCGCCAAGGCTATGGTGGTCCGCCGTAGCTTCAGCGAAGGCGGAAGCCGGACACTACCGATCGACAGATTGCCGGCGATGTCGTCGACACTTCCCTGACATTGACATGTGGCTCACATGCGCCCATGCTGGGCACATGTCGAAAATGATTCAGATCCGAAACGTGCCTGATGCCGTGCACCGCAAGATCAAGGCTCGGGCGGCGCAGTCGGGGATGACCCTCTCGGATTACCTGCTCGCGGAGATCGAGCGAATCGCCGCTCTGCCTACGCGTGACGAGATGCTGGCACGGCTCCACGCGCGCACGCGCGTGAAGCTGAGAACACCGGCCGCGGAGGTGATCCGGAAGGAACGCGAGTCGGCATGATCGTTGTCGACGCCTCGGCAATCACCGAGCTCCTGCTGCAAACGGAGCTTGGCATCCGTGTCGAGCGGCGCGTCTACCGGGACGACGATGACCTCCACGCGCCGCATCTTCTCGACGTGGAGGTCCTCAGCGCCTTGCGGCGACTCGTCCATGCGGGCGAGGTGCTCGCCGAGCGCGCGGAAGAAGCGATCGAGGACCTGGCATTGCTGCGGATCGCTCGCCATGGGCATCTCGATCTCGCGACTCGGGCGTGGGAGCTGCGGCAGAACTTTACGGCGTACGATGCGGTGTATCTCGCCCTCGCCGAGTCGCTCGATGCGACGGTGGTGACCTGCGACGGATCGTTCGCGGCCGCGCCAGGGCGTTCAGCGCGGACTGATGTGATCCGGCGGTCGCGCTGATCGTGGACGAGGCCGGTCCCGGCCACGACTGGCCGCCGGAACTCGCACCTTGCCAGTATGTCGGACTGCGATAACGTGTATGCGTTTCATCTCACCGCCAAGCCGAACACGCAGGCTCGTGAAGCGAACGTCGATCGCATTGCTTCTTCTCGCCCTCTCCGGCGCCGCTTACGAACAAGTCAGATCCCTCGAGGACCGAAACCGTTTCCCGCAGATCGGCCGCTCGATCGACATCGGCGGGCGGTCGCTCAACATCTACTGCTCCGGCGAAGGGAATCCGACGGTCGTCCTGCTCAGCGGTGGCGGCCTTCCTGGCTACAGTTGGATCCTGGTCCAACCAGAAGTCGGCCGAGTTACTCGCGCGTGCTGGTATGACCGAGCCGGAGAGGGCTGGAGCGACCCGGCGTCTGACACACAGTCAAGCTTTTCCACCGCGAACGACCTCAACAAACTGCTGCACGCGGCTCATATAACCCCGCCCTATGTGCTGGCGGGCCATTCAGCAGGTGGCTTTGAAGCTCGCGCATTTTACCGGCTGTATCCGAACGAAGTCGCAGGGATGGTACTCGTCGAGGCCTCGCACGAAGACTACGGCGCGAGAATTCACGTGGGGAACGCCTGGTGTCCCGGATGTCCCCGGCGTCCCGCGTTGTTTCTGGCCAGAGTGCTTGGCGCGATAGGACTATTTCGTCTTTTCGCATCCCAGCCTGGTCCGCCGCCCGAAGGAATGAACCCGCAGGACTGGGCAACAATCGTGAGCCTGCAGCGGCAACACCAGGCCATCTTGGCTGGATTTCCGCAGGACGCAAGGGCGAACGAGGAACAGATGCGGGCGGCCGGACATCTTGGAACCGTCCCGCTCGTCGTGTTGACCGGCGCAAAGACGTTCGCTGTTTCGGATCCGCACGCGGCACAAGAGTTTGCAGAGGCACAACGTACCTGGATCGAATTACAGGCCGGACTGGCGCGGCTCTCGACGCGTGGCAGGCACGTGGTCGTTGAAAGGAGCGGCCATATGATCCCGTACGAAGCACCAGAAGCCGTCGTTGCGGCGGTTCTCGACATCGTTGCCGACGTCCATCGGAACGGTCCGGCTAAAGCGGACACTACCGATGACGTTTTCGTCAGACGCCTACGCTGCGTAGGTCGGGCGGACCGAGGTCACCTGGAGGTCCGGCGCACCTGTGCAAGCGCCTTGGCGATCTCAGGCTGGCTCGGATCGAGCCGCAGGGACTTGCGGAAGGCGGCCTCCGCTCTCGCGGGATCTCCGACCGCCAGACATGTCAGGCCCAACCCGTTCAACGCCATTGTCGAAGGCGGACCGGCCTCGAGCGCTCGCTCGAAGTAGGGCAGGGCGTCGGCGGGATGTCCTCCAGATGCCAGGGCACCCGCGAGATACAACAACGCCTCAGCGTTTCCGGGTTCGCGCTCGATAGCTTGACGAAAGAGCTGGATCGCTTGATCCGGGCGCCCGCTTCGCACGCGCGTGACGCCCAACTTCGTGAGTGCCGAGACGTCGCTGGCATCGAGTGCCAGGATGCGGTCGTAGCGGGCAGCCGCTGTACCAGCGTCTTCCTCGAGCAGAGCGAGGTCACCCAGACGCCGGAGCGCTTCGATGTGATCGGGAACGAGCTTCAGGACCCGCTCGCACAACGCGGCCGCCTCGTCGTACTTGTGCTCCTGGATGCGCACCTCGGCGAGCGAAATCAAGGGTTGCGCAAACGCCGGGTTCTCGCGTTCGGCGCGTTCGAGGATCAGGGCCGCTTCCTCGAGGCGGCCGGCGAACCGAAGATTGTCGCCGAGCACGATGGCGTCTTCAGGCGTGAGCTGTCCTTCCTTGTCGAGCGCACGGAGGTCCGCAATGGCGAGGTCGTGACGTCCGGCCGCGGCGTAGGCCACGGCGCGGGTGCGGCGGGCCATGAACAAGCCCGGATCCTCTGCGAGCACCGCGGTCAGCTCTCGAATGGCGAGCCCGGGCTCCGTCCGCGCCGCAGACATGGCGCGATTGAGACGCGGCAAAAAGCGGATGCCGTCCTTCGGATCGCGAAGCGCCGTACCGGCGGCACGCGCGACACGCCCTCCGCTCAGATAGCCGAGTGCGCGCAGCCGCTGCGCCGTGTCGGTGTCGACCGAGGGCGCGGCGGCCGGAGGGGATGTCCGAAGCAGGATCTCTTCGAGCCTGCGGCCCGAGTCACGTGCGAGCGCCTCGTGCTCATTCAGACGGTTGCTCGTTTCCGACGCATCGTGTGACAAGTCGTACAGCTCGGGGTGAGGCGCTTTGATGAACTTGAACCCGGCCGTCCGCCAGGCGTAGAGCGGGCTCCATCCCAGCTCCGATTCCGGGTACAGCGACTCGGCGTACGACGGAGCGTCCGGCATCTCCTGCCCATCGGCGGCCGCACGAAGCGAGCGGCCATCGACATCGCTGCGGCGGGCGAGCCCGGCGTAATCCGCAAGCGTTGGCAACACGTCGATCGATCGCGCGACTGAACGCGACACGCGGCCTGCGGGAATCTGCGGGCCCGCCATGACCCAGGGCACTCGAAGTGTTGCGTCGTACACAAAGACCCCGTGAGTGCCTTCGCCGTGCTCGCCCAGGCTTTCTCCATGATCCGCTGTGACGAGGACGACCGTGCGGCCGCTTTCGTTCCTGACATCGAGCGCCTGAAGCAGGCGCGCAAGCTGGCGGTCGACGAACGCGATCTCGCCGTCGTAGGGCGCTCGGTTGTACCGCTCCG
>QHWF01000131.1:12666-15610 GCA_003222455.1 Acidobacteriota bacterium | reverse complement strand
CCGCATCGAGCGCAATCGTGCTCGTCATCGTCGTCACATACATCGTGCCGTTGTGGACAATCGGTCCGGTCTGGAAGTTGTCGCGCTCGCCGACCTGAAATACACACGCAGGCGCCAGGCGCGAGGCCGTCGTCGTGTTGATGTCGTCGAGCGGCGAAAACCTCGTGCCGCTGTAATCGTGACCGTGGACGAGCCAGTCGGTCGAGCGTGACGACGCACTCAGCGTCGCCTGGTCCGGTCCTGAGCCGGCCGGCATCGCGCCGGCCGCGGCGGGAATGAACGCAGGCGGCGGCGTGCGCGCCACCGCGCGACCTCCGGCCGGAACACTTTGAAGACGCTCGACTTTCAGCTTGGGAGCATCGACGGCAAGGGGCTCGCCGCCTGGCGCATACCCGTTTGCCTTCAGAATATAGGCAAACACCGCGGCGTGATCCTGCGGCGACAACGAGCTCGACGCCCGGGGCGGCATCGTCGTTCGCAGAAGGAAAAAGAGGTCGTCGAGCGTCACGCGCGGATCGCTCCAGCTCGCCTGGAAGGCGCTGCCGGACAGCGGCGGCGCCGTGCCGCCTGCGAGCGCGGCGCCATGACACGACGCGCACGACTTCGCATACAGCGCTTCGCCCGCGGCCGCCTGCGCCTGCGTAAAAAGGCTGGGTCGGGATGGGCTGCTCGCGCGCGGGGACTGGCTGGCACCGTCGACCGTCGAGGCGATTCCCACGACAATTCCCGTCACGAGCGCCAAAACGCCCGCGAAGGTCAACAGCTTCTGGATCATGATTGGGAAGCATATCCTAGTGTCCGAGTAACTGACGCCGCCTGGAACGCAAAGGCCCAACCTTCGCTCCCCAGCGATTCAGCGAGCTTCGGCTAGGCAAGCGCGAAGGCCGCTAAGAAATACTGTTCTTCCTTTGCGGCCTTTGCGGCCTCTGCGTTCGGTCGTGACGTTCGCTCCAGTCAAATTGATTGTGGTGTCTCGATGAAGTCTGACCACCTTGTTCGCGTCGGCGTGCTTGGTGCCGGCGCGTGGGCACGAGCGGCCCACCTGCCCGGGTACCGCCGCGATCCCCGCTGCCGCATTGTCGCCATCGCCGACACGCTGGTCGACCGTGCGCGGATCCCGCTGGCGCTCGCGAACGGAAGCGAACTGGTCGAGCGCGACGACATCGACCTCGTCGACGTGTGCACGCCGAGCCATACCCATTTCGAGCTGGCCTGGGCTGCGCTCGAAGCCGGCAAGCACGTGTTGTGCGAGAAGCCGGTCGCCTACGACTTCCGCGATACACTTCGCGCGCGAGACCTCGCTCGTCGCAAGGGCGTCAAGACGAAAGTCGGCCTGACCTTCCGGTACAGTCCCGCCATGCGATACATGCGCGAGCTCGTTGCCGGCGGCTTCATCGGCAGGCCGTTCATCTTCAATGGATACGAACAGAACTCGCAGTGGCTGGACCCGATGAACCCGCTGCGCCAGGTGGATCCGGACGCCGACCAGTCGATCCTCCAGGTCTCGTCGCTCGAAGGCTACGGCGCGCCAATCATCGATCTCGCGCACCTGCTCGTCGGCAGCGATCTCACGCAGGTCGTGGGCACGATGCGCAATTTCATTCCCGAGCGCATGGTTCGCGCCACGGGCCGGATGATGCGCATGAACATCGACGACGGGGATATTTTCCTGGGGGAGTTCGCGAGCGGCGCGCTCTGTTCGGTGCAGACGAGCTTCGTGACCGTCGGCAACTATCCCGGCATCGAGGCTCGCGTCTTCGGCAGCAACGGCGCGCTCATCTGCCGTCTCGTCGAAGAAGCCGGCATCTGCGAGACGCTGCGCGCCGCGACACCGGATCGAGTTGAATTCCGCGAGCTGGACGTGCCGGCGTGGTGCTATCCACCAGGTGGCAGCCGGCACGAGTCGTGGCGCACGTTGTTCTATGCCAACTTGATCAGCAGCTTCATCGGCGAGATCGTGAACGGCGGCGAGGCGAACGAAGGAGACTTCGGTGACGGCGCGTGGGTGCAGGAGGTCATCAATGCGGTCGAGCGATCGTTCCGTGAGCGGCGTTGGGTTTCGTTGCCGATGGACGACTAACAAGTCTCAAGTCTCAAGTCTCAGGGTGCTTGAAAGTTGAAAGTTGAGAGTTGAGACTTGAGAGTTGAGAGTTGAGAGTTGAGAGTTGGAGCAGTTCTTCGAAAGCTACTATCGACTGAGACCGGTGAACGCCACGTTCACGGGTGTTCACCACTACGACCATCGTCTTCCCGACTGGTCGCCGGACGGGCTCGGCTCGGCCGCCGACGAAATGCGATCGCTGCGGGCGTCGCTGCTTGCGTCGCGCGTGCCCGGCGACTCGCTGCGCGAGGTGGGCGTCCGCGATCGCGAGCTGGCCATTGCATTCCTCGATGTTCAGATTGCGGAACACGAGAGCGCGCACTTTCAACGGGGGAACCCGTCGCTCGCCGCTGGCGAAGCCCTCTTCGGGCTCATTGCGTTGATGACCCGCCCATTCGCCCCGATCGGTCAACGCATCGACGCCGCCATCGCGCGGCTGACCGCGATGCCCGCCTTTCTCGCAGACGCCCGCCGTTCCATCGACGCCGGCGTGCCGGATGAATGGCGTGTGAGGTGCCTCCGCGAATGCGACGGCGCCGCGCGGCTGCTCGGAGAAGGTATGTCGCGCTGGATCGCGATCGAATCGGTGGACGATGCGCGCGCCGGGTACCTGACCGCATCGGCCGAACGTGCCGGTGCCGCGTTCGAGGATTTCCGCCGCTGGCTCGAGGGCGACGTGGCGTCCGCCGCGCCCGATCGCTACGCGTGCGGATCAGAGTTGTTCGATCTCGTGCTCGCGCGCGGACACTGGAGCGATCGTTCGCGTGCGTCGCTCGCGGCCGACGCGCGCGTCATGCTGGACGAAGCCCTCGCCCGGCTCGATGAGCGGGCGCGCCAGGCGGC
>QHWF01000131.1:0-12594 GCA_003222455.1 Acidobacteriota bacterium | reverse complement strand
ACGCGCACAATCCTGCGATCTGGTGACGTGGCCCGATTGCCCGATCCGATACGTCCCGATTCCCCTCCACACCCGCGAAGCCGCACCTTACCTTTACTATCTGTTCTATCGCTCGCCCGCGCCGTTCGATCGCCTGCCGGTCCCCGAGCACGTCGTGACGCCAATCGGGACCGACATGCCCGCCGGCGAGCAGCTCCGGCGTCTCCGTACCGCGAACATGAGCGTCATCACGCTGAACCATATCGTCCATCACGGCGCCATTGGTCATCACGTCCAGAACTACTATGCGTATGCAGGCGAGTCGGAGATCGGACGTGTCGCTGCGGTCGACTGCGCGAGCCGAATCGGCATGGCGCAGGGTGGGACGATGGCCGAAGGGTGGGCGTGCTACGCGACGGACCTGATGGACGAAGTCGAGTTTTTCACGCCGGAAGAATCGGTGGCGCAGCAGCACACGCGCGTGCGGCTGCTGGCGCGCGCGGTCGTGGACATCGGTCTGCACGAGCGGTCGATCGCCTTCGCGGACGCGGTGGCCATGTATCGCGAACGGATCGGGATGTCGGCCGACGCGGCGCGATCCGAGGCGTGCAAGAACTCGATGTTCCCGGGCACGGCGATCATGTACTGGCTCGGCAGCGAAGGGCTGCACCAGCTGCGCCGGGAGCAGCAACGGATCGAGGGCGATTCGTTTTCGCTGCGCCGCTTTCACGACCGGCTGCTCGCGTTCGGATCGATTCCCGTCCCGCTCATCGCCCAGGTGTACGCGTGACCGACAGCCGACGCGACTACGAGACTACTTTCAGCCGCATCGGGATAATCAGCAGCGTTGATGGGCCACGAAGACACGAAAGCACGAAGAAGACAACGTGCCGGATACCGGCCACGAGCCGGTGGTTGGCATCGAGGATCGTTCTGGGTCCGGCTGAAGCCGGACACTACCGACGTTTTCGATGCGAACTGCTTTCGCGCGCGTCTTCGGTAGTGTCCGCCTTCAGCCGGACCCCGCAGGCTTCGGTAGTGTCCGCCTTTAGGCGGACCCCGCAGGCCTTCAGGCCTGTCGTGATGTGCGTGCTGCTTGCCGTCGCGGCGATGGTGTCGATGACCTGTGGCCGCCGATCGGCCGGCGTGCCGCCCAGTAACGACCTGCTGATCATCGGCTACGATCGCGAACCGGACACGCTGAATCGGTTCAGCACTCACATCCTCGAGGACATTCAAAGCTGCATCAGCGAAGGTTTGACGACGACCGACGAGCAGATGCAGGTGGTCCCGCTGCTCGCCGCCGAAGTGCCGACGCTGCAGAACGGCGGGGTGCAGATCCGAGCCGATGGCGGCATGGACGTCACGTGGAAGCTGCGCCCGGGCGTGACGTGGCACGACGGAACGCCGCTGACGTCGGCGGACGTCAAGTTCACCGTGGATGCGATCAACGGCCCGAACTACAACCCGGAGAGCACCGACGGCTTCGATCGCATCAGGTCGGTCGACACACCCGATCCGCTGACCGCGATCGTTCATTACCGGGAAGTCTATGCGCCATTCGATATCCAGTTCATTCGTGGCGTGCTGCCGAAACACGTGCTCGACGGCCGCGACATCGATCACGCCCAGGACTACAACCGGAACCCGCTCGGCACCGGACCGTATCGGCTCGCCGAGTGGAGAGCAGGCGAGTACATCCTGCTCGAGCGGGTTCCCCACTACTGGCGCGGCGACGAGTATCCGCGAATCAGACGGCTGCTGTTCAAGTTCATCGCCAACACGAACACACGGATCAACCAGCTCGCGAACGGCGAGGTTCATCTCGTGGCGCTCGTCCCCTGGGATAAGTACGGCGACATTGCCGGCCTCCGATCGATCCTCGTGCACAAGACGCCTGGCAACGCCTACGAGCACGTCACGTTGAACGAGCGGCAGTTTCCGCCGTTCGCCGACGTGCGCGTGCGGCGCGCGCTTCTTCACGCACTCGATCGAGAGCGGTATACGAAGACCATCCTCGACGGCCTGGCGCCGGTTGCGCACGGTCCGATTCAGCCGGCGTCATGGGCGTACACCGATCACGTCACGCGCTACCGGTTCGATCCGGTCCGTGCGCGTCTGCTGCTGGAGGAGGCAGGCTGGACGCTCGGGGCCAACGGCATCCGCCAGCGCGATGGACGGCCGCTGGCGTTCACGCTGATCACGCAGGCGGGCTACGCCATCCGCGAGAACGTCGCGCAGGCCATCGAGCGGCAGTTGCGCGATGTCGGTGTGGACGTGCGCGTCGAGCTGCACGATGGGACCGCGATCAGCGCCATCTGGTTCGAAGGCCGGTTCGACGCGATGCTGCACTGGTGGCAGATGCCGTCCGATCCCGAGCTGACCACCTTCTTCGCCGCCGATCGCACCCCGCCGGCCGGCCGCAACATCAATTACTTCAAGGACGATGAGCTCACGCGGGTGTTGTACGCGTCGGATCGGACGGTGGATCGCGCGGAGCGCCTGCGGCTGCTCCACCGCGCCCAGGCGATGGTGGCGGATGCGGTCCCGGAGCTTCCGCTCTACACGGTGACGCGACTCGACGCCGTTCCGAAAACGCTGCAGCACTTCAAAGGCAACCCGACGAACACGGGAGTCTTCTGGAACGTGCACGAATGGGACATCAGATAGAGGACACGCTAACTTTCCACCACGGAGGACGCGGAGGAAGAATCCTGTCCTTTCACGTCTGACTCTCCCCGTTCTCCGGGTCCACCGTTTTGAGTTTTGAGTTTTAAGTTTTAAGTTTTAAGTTTTAAGTTTTGACTTCAATGTGCACATTCCTCGGCAAGCGCACCCTCCAGACCATTCCCCTGCTGTTCGTCATCTCCGCCGTGGTGTTCCTGCTCATTCACGCGGCGCCGGGAGGGCCGCTGGCCATCTACCTGTCGAACCCGAACGTGCGCCCCGAGGACATCGAGCGCCTGCGCCGCGCGCTCGGCCTGGACCGTCCGCTCTGGCAACAGTACTGGTCGTGGCTGGCCGCATTCACGCGGGGCGACTGGGGCTACAGCTTCAGCGATGGCCGTCTCGTTGCCAGCCGCATCCTGGAGCGGGTTCCCGCCAGCCTCGAGCTGGTCGGCACGTCGATTCTCGTGGCCCTCGCGCTGACGCTGCCGGTCGGCATCGTCGCCGGCGTGCAGCGCGGCCGCTGGTTCGATCGGATCACGACGAGCGCGGCGGTGGCGGGCATTTCGCTGCCGGCGTTCTGGTTCGGCCTCCTGCTCCAGATCGTGTTCGCGTCCGCCCTCGGCTGGCTGCCTTCGTCGGGCCGAACGTCGCCTGGAATGGCACTGTCCGGCGCCGGCACGATGGGCGGCGTCACCGATCACGTGCGACACCTGCTGCTGCCGGTCACCGTGCTGGGGGTCGTGCAGGCAGCGGCGTGGTCACGGTATCTTCGCGCGTCGATGATTGAAACGCTGGCGCAACCGTTCGTACTCGCCGCGCACGCACGCGGCCTGCCGATGCGCGACGTGGTCATGCGTCACGCGCTGCGCCATGCGATCGGATCGGTCCTCGCGATCGTCATGGTCGATGCGGCGCTGCTCGTTTCCGGAGCGGTCATGACCGAGAGCGTCTTCGCGTGGCCCGGCCTCGGCAGCCTGTTCACCGAGGCGCTGGCGCGGCGCGACTACAGCGTGCTGATGGCGCTCCTGATGCTCACCTCGACGGCCATCGTCGTCTTCAACGTGGCGGCCGACGCACTGCATGCCATCGTCGATCCGCGCATCGCTAGGTAGCAGCCCGTGGTGAAACTCCAGCTGCATTCGGCGCCGGACTTTCACCACGGGCTGCTAAACTAATGCGTCTCCCGGCCCTGGTCCTCGCCTCGCTCGTCGGCGCCGCCTTCGCCGCGCCCGCGATCGTGCGCTATCCGCCCGATCACCTGGACCTCGATGCCCGCCGCCAGCCGCCGTCGGCGGCGCACTGGTTCGGCACCGACGATCTCGGCCGCGATGTCGTTGCGCGCGTGTTGTACGGCGCGCGCGTGTCGCTCGGGGTCGGCCTGCTGTCGGCTGCCGTCGCCGGGATTTCCGGCACGGGCATCGGCGGCGTGGCCGGATACGCCGGCGGCGCGCTCGACGCCGTGCTGATGCGGGGGACCGATGCGATGCTGGCCGTGCCGCGGCTGCCGCTGCTGATGATCGCCGCGAGCATCCTGCAACCGACCGTCGGCGTTCTGGTGGTCCTGATTGGACTCGCCGGCTGGATGGAAACGGCGCGGGTGCTGCGCGCTGAATTCATGACGCTTCGCACACGCGGCTTCGTGGAAAGCGCGCGTGCGGCTGGTGCCGGTCACGCGCGCCTGGTGATGGTTCACCTGCTGCCGAACGCCGCGCACGCGCTGATCGTGTCGGTCACGCTCGCCGTCGCGCGCGGCATCCTCCTCGAATCGGCGCTCAGCTTCTTCGGCGTTGGCGTGCGCCCGCCTCAGGCCAGCTGGGGCAACATGCTGTATCAGGCGCAATCATCGCTCACCACGGAGCCGTGGCTCGCCGTGGCGCCGGGCCTGTTCATCCTGATCACGACATGGTCGGTCAATCTCGTGGGCGACGGGTTGTCGCGGAGCCGTTCGTCGCAGCCGTGAATGAACGGCCGCGACCGTCAACTCCTCAGACGCCGCCTGGAACGCAAAGGCCCAGCCTTCGCTCGGCGGGGCTCGAGCGAGCTACGGCCTGGCAAGCCCGAAGCCGCAATCGTGATGTTCTCTAGCCACGGTCTCCGCCGTCAGGGTTGAGCCGGCGAACAACTTCCTCCAACACAACCCCGAACTGCTCGATTTCCTCGATCGTGTTGTAGTGCACGAGCGAGGCGCGCACGACGCCGCCGGGCATGCGGCCGAGGCGCGCGACGAGTCGCGGCGAGTACATATGGCCGCTGCGAACGCCGATGTCGCGCGCCGCCAGCGCCTCCGCAACCGCGGACGGCGCGGCGCCTTCCACGCTGAAGCACAGCGTCGGCACGCGTTCGGCGAGCCGCGTCGGATCGGTGATGCCGTGCACCGTCACGCCTGGAATCTTCCGGACGGTTTCGAGCAGCGCCTGCGACAGGGCCCGTTCGTACTCGGCAATCGCATTCATGCCCGCGCGAATCGTCGGCGTGCGAGATGCCGGGGCGGCGGCGTGTGTCACGGTGTCAAGGCGGGCACCCTCATTCACGAATCCGCGGCCAAGGTCCTCCAGGTACGCGACCGCCGCTTCCATCCCCGCGACGTTCTCGTACACGTACGTGCCGGCCTCGAGCTTGTCGGGCGTGACATCGGGAATGAACTCTTCGCGGAACGTCGGCAGCCGGTTGATCGCCTCGCGCCGGCAGCATGCGAATCCCATGTGCGGCGCGAACACCTTGTAGCCGGAGCACACTAGATAATCGCAGTCGAACGCCCGGACGTCGATCGGTCCGTGCGGCGCGTAATGCACGGCGTCGAGGAACACTTCCGCGCCGACCGCGTGCGCACGGCGAGCGACGTCGGCGACGTTGACGAGGCTGCCCGTGGCATTCGAGGCGACCGTGCAGGCGACGAGCCTCGTGCGCTCGTTCAGGAGCGGCTCGAGGGCCGCCGGATCGAGCCGGGCACACTCATGATCGGACGTGACGCGCCACCAGACGATCCGCGCCCCGAACCGCTCCAGCGCGAGCCACGTCGCCACGTTCGCCTCGTGGTCCAGTTCGCTGACGATGACCTCCGGGCGCGCGGCGAGGGTCTGACCGACGGCCAGGCTGATGGCGCGGATGAACGACGTGGCGTTCAGGCCGAATGCAATCTCGTCGGCGCCGCGCGCGTTGACGAACGCGGCGACGCTCTCACGTGCGCGGGCAATCATCGCGTCGACTTCGCGCGAGTGCCGGTACGGCGCGCCGCGCTGGACGTTCCGGAGGAGCAGGTGATCGGTCACCGCCTGGAGCACGGTGCCCGGGATCTGCGCGCCGGCCGCGTTGTCGAAGAAGAGAAAGCGTCCCGCCTGCTGCAACGCGGGAAACCGGCGCCGAACCTGATCGATCGGAAACACGCGCGTGCCGGTCAGCATGACGGGCGATGCTATCACGCGGCGATGAGGCTCTTCCGGGCTTTGGGCTCTGGGCTCTGGGCTTGGGCTGGAGTTGTCTTCTTCGTGCGTTCTTCGTGTCTTCGTGATCTTCGTGTTGCATTTGGACAAGGGCAGTCATCGAACAAGCGCAGTCAGCGTGACAAGCGCAGTCCCCAGCACGGTGCCGCGTGAGTTCCGGCAAAAGGTGCCGTTTCGGCGTACTTAAGGGATCGAATCGGCGGACTTCTGTTGTGCGCGCGATCACCAGAAGGGCAATGTGTGCAAGAATCGGACAGCTCGACAGGAGCGGCCGATTCACGATTTTGATGTGCGCGTAAAATTACGGCGCACACAAAATTCCGCAGCCCGATATACGTGCAGATTCCGTGATAACATCCACGTCGTCTTCTCGTAACCGAGTTCCCCAACGCGCCGGAAACGATCAATGTCGACTGTGTCGAGCCGATCCCTTGTGCGCGTGCTCATTGCCGACGAGCACGCCATCTTTCGCGCCGCACTCCGGCGCCTCCTCGAATTCGAACCCGGTTTTCAAGTCGCCGGCGAGACCGCCGGCAACGGCGAAGTCGTCACCCTCGCGCGACGACTCGAACCCGATGTCCTGCTCATGGACATCGACACCTCCGGGCATGGAACACTGGCGGCCGTTCGCGAATTGAGCGGCCTCACGCATACCTGCCGCACCATCATCCTCACCGCGCAACTCGAAGAACAACAGGTGGTGCAGGCCTTTCGCGCCGGTGCGCGCGGCATCATGACGAAGGCCGCGCCCGTCGATCTGCTCTTCAAGAGCATCGCCGCCGTCATGGCTGGAGAGTACTGGGTGGGACGTGAACGCGTCGCCGACCTTGTCCGCTTCTTCCAATCCGAGCCGCACGAACGCGAGGACCACCGGCCCTTCGGCCTCACGTCTCGCGAACTGCAGGTCGTGCAGGCCGTCGTCGCCGGCTACACGAACAAGGAAATCGCCGCGCGCCTCGGGATCAGCCAGAACACCGCGAAGCACCACTTGTCGAGCATCTTCGACAAGCTCGGTGTGTCGAACCGTCTGGAGCTGGCGTTGTTCACGCACAGCCACCGAATTCTTCAGCACGGCCTGCTGGCGATCCAGTGACGATCAAATCTCGGGATCGCGATCGTCGACCAGTTTCTGCTTGATCGCCAGCAGCGCCACTTCGAGGCGGTTGGCGACGCCAAGCTTGTCGAAGATGCTCGACAGGTGATGCTTCACCGTGTGCTCGCTGAGCGATAAGCGCGAAGCAATGTCCTTGTTCGCGTAACCTGCTACGACGGCCGCCACAATCTGCAGCTCCCTCCGTGTCAGCTCGGTTTGCTGCGCGATGGAAGCACCCGGCGCGCCCGCGCGTCGCGGACCCAGACAGCCAATCAAATCGGAGACGCTTTCACGGCCGACCCAGTACTCCCCGGTCATGACGGTGCGGATGCACTTGATGATCAGGGCGATCGTCGTGTTCTTCGTCACGAGACCACGGACGCCGAGCCGCAGCGCCTCGAGGACCTGTGCGCGGTCGATCGAAGCATTCAGAAGAATGACGCGGCACTCCGTCTGCGCTTTCGCCAACTCGCGCAGCACGCGCATGCCCGACATCCCGGGAATGCCGGCGTCGAGCATGAGGACGTCCGGACGCCTGGCCTTGACGAGCTTGACCGCCTGCGTGCCATCCTCGGCCTGCCCGACGACGTGAAATTCCTGCTCCGCGTGCAACAGGCGACGCAGTCCCTCGCGTACAACCGGATGAGCATCCGCGATGGCAACGCGGATCAGCGTCGGTGGCTGGCCGGGCGGGCGGCGTCTGCCGCGCCCGGATTTTGCGCCAGTCGGCTGCACGTCACCACGATTATTGCCCTCACTGTCGCTCCCCGGATGCGAGAAAGGCGACATAGTGCTGGGCCAGGCATGTGAAATCGAACCGGTGGACTCAGCCGTACCGTGGTACTACCGCTGCACCGTGCTGGGCACTTCGCTGCAGCGTGCTGGGCGCTTCGCTGCAGCGTGCTGTGGCGCTGTCGCTGCACCGTGCTGGGCGCTTCGCTGCAGCGTGCTGGGCGCTTCGCTGCAGCGTGCTGGGCGCTTCGCTGCACCGTGCTGGGCGCTTCGCTGCACCGTGCTTAGTTACCGATCAGGATCGCGGTGATTTGTTACCCGACTGGACATGCCCGCGGACGACGGCGCCTTCCGCCATCGCGAATCGCGGCGCCGTGATGTCCCCCTCGACCGAGCCGGTCGCCTTCAGATCGACCTTCTCGGTGGCCGTCACGTTTCCTCTGATCGCGCCGCCGATCGTGACGACGCGGCCGACAAGATTCGCCTTGATCGACGCACCGACACCGATCATGAGGCTGTGCTGGCCGACCTCGATCGTCCCCTCGACCACGCCGTCGATCGTCAGGTCACGCGAGCAGACGACATCACCCTTCATAGTGATGGCCTTACCAATCCACGCTGCGACGCGCCGCTCGTCGAACGGTTGTCCAATGGGCGTCGAGCCGTATGGCGTCCGAGCGTCGCGGCCGCGGAGGGATTCGTCAGGCGACATGTGATCTCCCATCGTCAGCCATTCTGTCAGTCACCACAGGCAGCAATCAAGAATCCGCATGCAGCAATCTCATCTGGCCGCTGCGGCGCGGCCGATGCTCACCGCCTTGAACCCCGCCTCGCCCCAGTTCATCACGAAGACGCTGAAGCCCTGTTTCATCCGCAGCTCGATGTCGTTGGCGTTGGCCGGAAACCCGCAAGGTACGTGGAATTCCCGACACGCCGCCAGCACCTGTTGAATCGCGCGTTCCCATCCCGCCGTATCGAGCACCCGCTCGCCGGCGGCGTTGGTTGTCGAGAACACTCCCCGAAGCGTGCCGGCGCCCGGCCACAGCACACCGATCCCTTTGACCGCAGCAATCTCGCGCACGTGTGCGAGACCTTCCCGGCTCTCGACGATGGTCCAGTTGATCAACTCGCCATCCGGGTTCAGCGGCCACAGGTCGGCCTTCTGCTTGTACTGGTGTTCGGTCATGCCCCAATACGAAGGCGCGCTCCCGGCGGCGTCCGGCCGCGTGCCGCCATTCGACGCGAACCGCATCGCCGCGAGTCCGTGGCGGACTTCTTCCGCGCTCTCCGCCTCGACGAACATGATGCCGGCCGCGCCCACGTTCAGCTCGCGGCTGATGTTGTCGATCGCCTTGCCCGGATCCGTGGCGATCTTCGGCGTCTTCACGATCATCGGATGGTGCAGCCGGGGAAACGGCGATCTGGCGAGCGCACCTGCGTCGGCAGTGGCCTTCATGAAATCGGTGTACGCCGTCAGGCCGCGATCGACGCCGCCTTCCATGCTGCCGTTGAAGAGGAAGTCGGCCTCTTTGTAGGCGAGGGCGTCCCGGGCGAGATCCATCGGCGGCCGCGGGATCGGCGCGGCCGCCTCGTTCGGCGCGCCGGCACCGCCAGGTACCTGCCCGGCCGCTCCGCGCCCTCGAGCGCCGGGAGGAAGCGCGCTCGGCGCGTAGACGCCGAACACCGGCTTCTTCTGCTCGAGCAGCTCGATCACCGGATTCAATCGCTGCCGCGGCGGCGGCTGGCCGGAGGCGAACGTGTTCAATGCGGCGGCAAACACGCCGACGGGGACAACAATCAACCGCGAATGCATCCCTCCTCCCTGGCCACGACGATCGACGCAGAACTCGCGGAACCCGCAGAGAATACCGGTTTTGTTCTGCGAGTGCTGCGGTTTCTGCGTTGAATATCGGGCTGTGCGGGCGGCGTCAGTTACTCGGACACGCTCCTCGCACGCCAATGCGTCAGTTCCGAGCACTTGTCGCGTCAGTTCAAAGCACTCTACTGCGTAAGTTCCCAGCACGTTGCGGCGTCAGTGCCCAGCACGTTGCCGCGTCAGCGCCCAGCACCTTGCGGCGTCAGTGCCCAGCACCCTCAACGTCAGTTCCCAGGCGCCCAGTCGCCGCGCCGCATCAGCGGTTCCACCCTGCCGTCGCCCAGTACTCCATCGATGTCGAGATCGGCGGAACCGATCATGAAATCCACGTGCGTCGCACTGCGATTCCCGCCGGCCCGTTCGAACTCGTCGTCGCTCATCGCCTCGCCCCGCTGCAACGTGAACTTGTACGCCGCGCCGATGGCGACGTGGCTGGCCGCGTTTTCGTCGAACAGCGTGTTGTAAAAAAGGAGACCGGTCTGCGCAATCGGCGAGCTCTGCGGCACCAGCGCGACTTCTCCCAGACGGGCCGCGCCGGGATCCGTCTCGATGAGGGTCCGCAGCACCGCCTCGCCTTGTTTCGCGCGGACGTCGACGACGCGTCCTCCAGCAAAACGAAGGCTGAACCCGTCGATCAACGTGCCGCCGTAGCTGAGAGGCTTCGTCGACCGCACGGTGCCGTCCACGCGATCTTTGTGCGGCATCGTGAACACTTCCTCGGTCGGCACATTCGGCGCGAACGCGATGCCCGCGGCACTCGACGACCGGCCGCCGATCCAGAGGTGTCCGTCCGGCAGCCCAATCGTCAGCTCCGTCCCCGGCGCCGAGTAGCGCAGCGCCGTGTAGCGCTTGCGATTCAATTGCTCGGTCCGCGTGTACAGCTCGTTCAGGTGCGCTTCCCACGCAGCCACGGGATCGGGCCGTTCGAGCCGGCACAGACGAGCGATGACGCTCCACAGACGATCGAGGTGTTGATTCGGCTCGGCGCCCGGAAAGACGCGCGCCGCCCACGCCGGCGCCGCGGCTGCGACGACGCACCAGTTCGTTTGATTGCGCGAGAGGTGTTCGCGGAACGGGCGCACGGCGCGCGCCGTGGTCTGCTGCAGCATCGACACGAGCTCGGGCGGCTCGTTCTTCAACTGGTCGGGATCGTTGGCGTAGATCGACAACACGGCGTGCCCGGCCTCGACGTGCGCCACCAGCGCACCGGGCAGCCAGGCGGAAAACTGCTTGAACGTGTCGCGCCGCGCGCACTTGAATCGGACCGCCTGGAGGGGTTCGTCGCCCCAGAGCACCTCGACCAGCGGCGCGCCGGCCGCATACGCTGTCGCGGCAACATGTCTGACCAGTGGGGCCGCATCCAGCGATGCGCCGCCGTTCGCCACGGGGCCCAGAATCAGCAGGCGCTGTCCCGGTTGCAGGTTGAGCCCGATCTTCACCGTGACCTCGGCGTAGAGGGGAAGCAGCTGTTCGAGCGGCAAGCCGTCGTCAGGCATATGATCGTCGCATTATCACACCAAGGACGTTATGAGGAGCTTGACTGCAACGTTCCTGGCCGCCTCGTCAGTCGTCTTAGCACCGCTGAGTCAGCAGGCGCCGCTCCGGACCCCCGACATTCATTTCACCCCGACGGATCAACCCGTCGCAGACGCCATGTTGAGGCTCGCGCGTGTTATGCCGGACGATGTCGTATACGACCTGGGGTCGGGAGATGGCCGCATTCCGATTCTCGCGGCGCAGAAGTACGGCGCCCGCGGCGTCGGCATCGAGCTCGATCCCAAGCTCGTCGCGCTGTCGAAAGAAGTTGCGCGCGAAGGGGAGGTGAGCGACCGGGTGACCTTCATCGAAGGTGACCTGTTTACGGCCGACCTTTCACCGGCGACCGTCGTCACGTTGTACCTGTCGGCAACGGTCAACAACCGGCTGGAGGCGAAGCTCAGACGCGAGCTCCGGCCCGGAGCGCGAATCGTCTCGCATCAATTTCCGATCGGCAACTGGAATCCGGACGAAACCATCCGCGTCGACAACGAGGACCTGTTCCTCTGGACGATTCCCCCCCGTTGACGCAGGAACGGTAAATTTTTGCCGCAGAAACGCCGGCGACTACCCTCTCGCGCGGCCACCGGTTTGTCCGCTGATGCCATCCCGCTCGAACTACGAAGGACGCGAAGGACGGGAGAAAGCCATCCAGTTCCTTCAGGATTCAATTTCGGTTCGCTCACTCGGAACGCTTTCGAAGAAGGTTTCGCCGCGTACGCGGCACAGTCATTGCCCGTCCGGGGTGCTTTGTCCGACACGACAAAGCGAGGCCCGACATGAAACCTCTCAAAGGCTGGGTTGGTGGATTTTCTCTGCTTCTGATCGCGTGCACCGTTGCGCTGGTCACGCAGTCTCCGATTGGGCATGCCGCCGGTAGCGATCAAACGGCATCCGCACAGCCGCCTTCCACTGTTCTAGGCGTCGACTGCTCCCGCATCGCCGAGCTTGGGATCGACCGGCAGGCAAATCTGCGCGCCGCCGCCATTCGGATCGGATGCGGCGTCGAGCCTCCGGGCAGACCCGGAACGGCGTCGGGGGCGCCGGGCGCGCCGCTGGCTGCTCCGGCCAACGTCAATACCATCACGGGAGGCGAAACTTATCCGCACGTGACCCAGAGCGAAAGCAGCGTCTGGACCAGTGACGGCAACACCATCGTCGTCAACTACAATGACTCGAATACGGCCAATTTGGCGACACCCAACTATTCCGGAGTGTCGACATCGGCCGACGGTGGCAGTTCATTCACGCGTCTGCTGCCGGCACCG
>QHWF01000777.1 GCA_003222455.1 Acidobacteriota bacterium | reverse complement strand
ACCCTGCGACGCTCGAGGCTGAATCCATTCAGTTCTCGAGCGGTCCACCTTCAGCCATACAAGACTCGGCTCTCAGCTGTTCAATTGTCAAGTTGAGACTGAGCCTTGAGCCTTGAGCCTTGAGACTTGAAACTTGAGAAAGCTACGTCCGCGGCACGTAGTAGCGCGTGCCCGGACCCATGGTCCGAACCTGCTTGACCAGTTCCTCGAGCGCCTCGTCGCTGGCGCTCGAATCGAAGTGCGACGTCTCGACCACGAGCAGAGGCGTGGCGTCGTAGTGAAAGAAGAAGTGGTGGTACGCCTCGTTCAGCTCGCGCAGGTACTCGTCCTCCGGCTGCAGCGCGACAGCTTCCGCATCCATGCGCCGGCTGTGGATGCGACGCAACAGCACGTCCGTCGGCGCCTGAAGGTAAACGACCAGGTCGGGATGCGGCACGTCCCGCACGAGCAGATCGTAGAGGCGTTGATAGATGAACAGTTCGTTGTCGTCGAGGTTCATGTAGGCGAAAATCTTGTCCTTGTCGAACAGGTAGTCGCAAACGGTGAGCTGGCTGAACAGATCGGCCTGCTGCATCGTCGTCTGCTGCCGGTGCCGATTCAGCAGGTAAAACAACTGCGTCTGGAACGGCGCTCCGGACCGGCCGGCATAGAAGTCGGCCAGGAACGGATTTTCAGGATCGTCGAGCACGACCGTCGCGTCGAGCCGTGTGCCGAGCCGTTCCGCGAGCGCGGTCTTCCCGGCACCGATGGCTCCTTCGATGGCGATGTAGCGGAATTGCAAAGCGGCGCGATGATATCATCGCGCGGTGAAGATCGAACGCCTGGAGCTGCGGCTTCTCGAGCTCCCGCTGGTCCACTTCTTCGAAACCAGCTTCGGCCGGGTCGACGACAAGCATTTCATCCTCGTGCGCGCTGACAGCGACGGCACGAGCGGGTACGGCGAGTGTGTGGCCGACATCGATCCGTATTACAGCGCCGAAACGAACGAAACCGCCTGGCACATCATCTCGGAGTTCATCGCGCCGCGCGTGCTCGGCGTGGAGTTCGCGCACCCGCGCGACGTCTTCCCGGCGCTCAAGGCCATCCGCGGCCATAACATGGCCAAGGCCGCGGTCGAAATGGCCGCCTGGGACCTGTATGCGCGACAGCGTCGCGAGCCGCTGTGGCGGACGCTCGGCGGTGTTCGCGATCGGATCGCCTCGGGTGTGTCGGTCGGTATTCAACCATCGCTCGCCGATCTGGCGGCGAACGTCGAGCGCGAGCTCGCCGCCGGCTATCGCCGGATCAAGATCAAGGTCAAACCCGGATGGGACCTGGACCCGGTCAGGACGATCCGGGAGCGGTTCGGATCCATTCCGTTGATGGTGGACGCAAACGCGGCCTACACGGCCGGCGATGCGGAGCACCTGGCCCGTCTCGACGACTACGGGCTGATGATGATCGAGCAGCCGCTCGACTACGACGACATCGCAGAACATGCGCGCCTGCAGCGCCGGTTGAAGACGGCGATCTGTCTCGACGAGTCGATCAAGAGCCCTGACGCGGCGCGCGAGGCGATTGCCGCGGGCGCGTGCCGCATCATCAACATCAAACCGGGGCGCATCGGCGGTTTCGGCGAATCGATCCGGCTGCACGACCTCTGCGCCGGGTACGGAATCCCGGTCTGGCATGGCGGGATGCTCGAATCGGGGATCGGCCGCGCCGCCAATATCCATCTGTCCACGCTGCCGAACTTCACGCTCCCCGGCGACGTGGCGGCGAGCAAACGGTACTTCAGTCCGGATCTGATCGAGCCCCCAATCGAGGTCGCCGCGGACGGCACGATTGCCGTTCCGAACGACTATGGCCTCGGCGTCTCCATGCGCGACGATCGTATCGAGCGTGCCACACGCCGGCGCGCGACCCTTTCCGCCGGCCAGCGTCACTCCGTGCGGGGAGGAAGCTCGGCGCCTGCACAAGCCGTATGACCCGTGTCTCGTTCGTGCTCTTGATCGCACACGGCGCGGCCGCGTGCGCGAGTGCGCCGCCACCGCCGCCGGCGCAGCCTGGCGGTCCGACGTATGAGCAGAGAATCGCCTGGATTCTGCGGCTGGAGGATCAGCGGATCTTGAGGGATCAGGCGCCGCCGGCCGCGCCGCCGGTGCTGGTGCCGCCGCCGCCGGCGCGCCGGGGGCAGCCGGCGGTCGTGGCGCCGCCACCCGCGCCGCCACCCGATCTCATTCGACTGCTTGGCGACAGTGAAGCGCGCACTCGTCGTCGTGCCGCGCTCGCCGTCGGTCACGTGGGGCTGCGTGAAGGAGTCGAGCCGCTCGCCGCGCTGCTGAAGAGCGACAGCGATCCGGAGGTCCGGCAGATGGCGGCGTTCGCGCTTGGCCTGCTGGGCGACACGCGCGCGCGCGATCCGCTGATTGCGGCCGTCGGCGATTCATCGCTCCTGGTGCAAGGCGCCGCCGTCGAGGCCCTCGGCTTGATCGGCGATCCTGCAGCCGCCGATCCCATCGCGCGGATGCTCTCACAGATCGTGCAGTCGGGTGCGCTGGCGCAGCCGCCCGGCGACGAAGACGTTCGTCTGAAAGCGTTTCCGCAGCTCGCCTCCGTGGTGCTGGATCAAGCGGGGCAGCCGCGCGTCCGCTGGTGGCCGGTGGCGTTCGCGCTGCAGCGGCTCGAGGACAGGCGCGCGCTGCCTGCGCTGATCACGCTTGCCAGGGAGGCGCATCCGTACACGCGAGCGTTTGCGGTGAAGGGGCTGAGCGGCTTGAAGGACCCCTCGGCGGTTCCAGTCCTTCTGCCCCTTCTCTCGAGCGGAGAGCGATCGGTCCTCATCGAAGCCGTTCGAGCGCTGGGCCGCATCGGCGATCCGGCGGCGGCAGCGCCGCTGTTGCGAATGATTCGCGACGCCAGCACGAACCCGCAGGTGCGACTGGAAGCGGTGATGGCCATCGGCGGGATCCGGGCGCCGGAAGTCGCCGACACGCTCATCGATCTGCTTTCCGATCCGGTGCCGGCCGTGCGCGCATCCGCGATCCGCTCGCTCGCGGCCTTCGACACGGACAACTTCGTCACGATTCTATCCGGCCTCGATCCCGATCCGGACTGGAGCGTCCGTGCGGCGCTCGCATCGGTGCTGGCCACGCTCGCACCAGCGGTCGGATTGCCCCGCCTCACGGCGATGCTGAACGATTCGGACCAGCGCGTGGTGCCATCGGTGCTGGCGGCGCTGGTCACGTTGAAGCCGCCGACTGCGGCCGCGGTGCTGTTCGAGCGCCTCAAGGCCGACGACCCCGCGGTGCGTGCGGCGGCCGCCGAAGGAATCGGGCAACTGAAGCCGGCCACTGGTGCCAGCGCGCTGGCCGAGGCCTATCGCGCGGGTCAACGCGATCCCGATTATCCGGCCCGCGCGGCCGCACTCGCGGCCATCGCGGAGTATGGCGCGGCCGCGGCCACACCGGTGCTGCAGTCGGCGCTCGCCGACAAGGACTGGGCGGTGCGCGTGCGCGCCGCACGGCTGCTCGCCCGGCTCGATCCCGGGGCCGGCGCCGAAGCGGAAACGCGGATTCGACCCGCGCCGACGGCGCTGACCCGCGAGGCGTATCAAGCGGTGCGGCTCGGCAATCCG
>QHWF01000776.1 GCA_003222455.1 Acidobacteriota bacterium | reverse complement strand
CCAAGCGCGATCGTGAGCAGGAGTGCGTATCTCATTGAGAGGAAATTGCCTGTCTACTGCACCCTGGCCAGCTGCCCGCGCACCACGCCCCCGGGATGCAGCACCGAGTGCGCATTGAAGTAGAACGCCGACGGATTGGCGATGATGCTCTGAACGATCGACGGGTCGGCGCTCTGGTTCGTCTTCGTGAACGATCCCGAGCCGTTCGCGAGCGTGAGATTCTCGGCTGGTGTCAGCGTTGTGTCCACCACGATCGCTCCGTTCACTCCGGCAGCGCCGGTGTGAATGTGCGCGATCCTGATCGGTGTTCCCGGGGGGAAGCCACTGAGGTTGACGACGAACGTTGCGCTCGCCGCGGTGACATTCCCGGCGGCGTTGCGCGTCAGGTCGAAGGTGACCGTCGCGTTGCCGCCACCGGTCGCCTCAGCGTCCGTGATGGCGGGACTCTCGTTCGATGCACGCAGCTCAGCGGAAAACGTCGGCTTCGGCTCTGAGGATGGAGACGAGGCCGTTTCGCTGGTGCAGGCGGATGCGACACATGCGAGCGCGATAGCGGAAAAGACAAAACGCTTCATCGGTAGCGGCTCCTTGTCAGAATTGTGTCCCTCCTTGAGCAAGGCAGGGACCAGCGATAACCGGTCAAATGCGGTGAACACCCGGACGCACCGTCGATTCGGGATTACCCCTGACGTAAGCCCTTACGATTGGCGTCGATAGACAATAGTGCCGGCCACCATCGTCATGTCAACACGCATCTGCTCGAGGTGTTTCTCCGGACAGGTCAGGATATCCTCGGGCAGCACGACCAGATCGGCGAGCTTGCCCGGTTCGATCGACCCCTTGATCCGTTCCTCGAAGGTCAGATAGGCATTGTTGATCGTTTCGACCTGCAGCGCTTCCTTCCGGCTGATCTTCTGGTCCGCACCGAGCACGCCTCCGGTGATCGTATCCCGCGTGACGAAATGATACAGAACCCAGAGCGGCGGGAAGGGAACCACCGGCGAATCGGTGCCGCCGGCCACGACAAAGCCGCGATCGAGATAGGCGCGGACGGGCATCGTCCAGGCCGCGCGCGCCGGACCCCAGTACTTTACGAGACTCGGGCCGGCGAGATACAGGTGATCCTGCGCTGAGATCACGAGACTCAAGGCCTTCATCCGCGGAAACTGGTCGAGCTGCGGCAGAAACCCATGCTCGATGGTCCAGCGCCTGCCCGCGATCGATCGCTCGGCGTTCGCGGCCTCGTACGCGGCAAGCACCTCGTCGATGGCGGCGTCGCCGACGGCATGCGTCGCCACCCGCCACTCGAGTCGATTCAACTCTTTGACCACTTCGGTGTACGCCGCCTGCTTCATCGTATTGACGCCGCGGAACGTGCCGCCCTCACCCCACGGTTCGGCATACGCCTCGCGCATCCAGCCGCCTTCGAATCCGCCATCCACGGCGAGCTTCACGCCGCCGATGCGCAGCCAGTCGTCGCCTTCATCCGGTTTGATCGACGACGCGGCAAGAGCCGAGCGCATGGCGGCTGCGGAATCGACGCCGAACCGGAGGAGCTGATTGACACGAACCGTCAGCAGCCCGCGTCGCCGCATGTCCTGCAGCAACCGATACTGTTCGACGGACGCTCCGGGATATCTGATGCTCGTCAGCCCCGCTGCGTTCAGTTGTCGATGCTGCTCCTGCAGCAGCTCGATCGTCAGTGCCGGCCCGGGTGGAAGCTGGACCAGGGATTTCGCGCGATCGATCAGTTCGCCGTTCAACTCGCCGCGCGCGTCGCGCGTGATGCGCCCGCCTGGCACCGGCGGCGTGTCCCGGTCGATCTTCCATTTCTTCAACGCCGCGGAATTCAGGATGTACTCGTGACCGCCACGCACCACGACCACGGGATTGTCGGGCGCAACGGTGTCGAGGTCGTTGCGGTATGGCAGCCGCTGCTCCTTCAGTTGCGCTTCATGCCAGTCGCTGTTGGTGACGATCACCTCGCCCGGGCGACTGCGTTTCACACGTCCATCGATCGCCGCAAGCACATCGCCGATCGAACGCGCCCGGGACAGGTCCACTCCGGGTCCGCCGCCGGCATCGTGCAGGTGATCGTCGGCCAGGCCGGGTACCACGGTCCGGCCTTTCAGATCGATGGTCGTGGTGCCGGCGCCCGCGAGCT
>QHWF01000775.1 GCA_003222455.1 Acidobacteriota bacterium | reverse complement strand
ACCGTGGACGCGCGCGATTCGGCAATGGTCGTCAAGAGCACCGGCCGGCCGGACGTCACGATCTCAGCATTCTCCAGGGACGTGTTCGTCGGTGACGGCGTCGGCATCGTGAAGTTCTCACGTGACGATCGTGGAGCGACGAGAGCTTTTACCGTGAACCGAGACAATGCGCGCGGTGTGCGCTTTGATCGCGTCAAGTGACAGATGCGCAGCTCCAACGATCCTGCCAAGGTGAATCCCAGGCTATTCTACTATGTACCCGAGGTAGCGGATGGCCTTCGAACCCTATAGCGACGTGATCCTCACCCGCGACATCCCCGAACGCGGCCTGCGTGCTGGGGATGTTGGCACGCTCGTCGATCGTCACGTCGTGCCGGGTGTGGCGGACGAGGGGTACTCCGTCGAGTTCTTCGACATGACCGGCAACACGGTGGCCGTCGTCACGGTCCCGGCCAGCGCATTGCGCCTGCCAGTCGCTGTGGCGATTGAGCGATAGCCCGCCTTGGCCAAAGTTGTAGAACCACGCACTGGTCGGCTTACTTTCTGATGCCGTCCAGTAGAATCCGTGAGCTTGCAGCCGCGTGTAGAGGCGATCATCGGCATTGCGGTCACCACCCAGCAGGGCGTTCAAACCCGAGCGGCCTCCGATCAACAGCGCTGTGTATGCCGCTTTACCGCTGTCATCCGCGTCTTCGCGGACTCCACCATAGTGCTTCGCCATTTGCCGCCATTCGTTGTCGGTCGGTAACCGCCATCCGTCGCCAAGTGATCGACATCCGATCTGCGCCGATTCCCACGTATACAAACGGCCATATCGACGGCAATTGAGTTCAGCGTCTTCGTAACAATAGGATCGGTCAGTGTTGACATTCAGATTGTTCGTCGTCCACTGTATGCGATCCGCCATCCGTTTGGAGGGAACCGGATCGTTCGCGGAACCGTGCGTCGAGCAGGCCGCGACAGACGCGGACGCAATACTCAGCGCGATTGGCGCGAAACGAATTCGAATGGGCATCGTCTTGCCGTGAAACACTGTTGATGAACGACCCGCCGCGTGCCGGACCATTCTACCTGAGCGTCTCCTTGACTCTTTCTCACCCCGCGTAGGCCAACAGTCCTCGTCGTTCGGCTGTTGAGCTGTGCCCGAGACTGTGCCCGCGGCGAGCCAGCGGCAGCCGATTTCAGCCAACGGGACACATTTTCAGTCGATCGCTGGAATCAGGCGATCTCTTTGAGCGGCAGGAAAAAGGCACTCATCGGAGCAGCGGTCGGCTTCGTTCTCTGTCATAATGAATGGGAGCCGAGAATGCCATGAAGCAGCAGGTACGGAGAGTAGCGACTCACGTCCTCATTCTCGTCATTGTTGTCGTAGCGATAAGCGCCCTGATTATATTGCTGGGCACAGGACCCGTGGTCTTGTCACACTGACCCCCGCTACCTTCGTGTGAACGCTCGTCGACTTCCGCGAACACGGCCGTCTCTCGACGCAGTCCGTTCTCAACCATCGCTTCGGGAGCACTGCGGATTCCCCGCATAGTGCTCGAAGTGAGGCGCCGGGCTACCGGTCGGCAGCAGGGCGCGATGCACCCGAACCGGCATCTTGCACTCAACGCACCGCAGTCGCAGGCCGGGCTCGCGGATCCTTAGCTTCAGCACCTCGTCCACTGATGCCGCGACCCACCGGAAGACCTCACACCGTTCATCCTCTGGGTCGCCGGGCTTTGCGCCGCCGCTCTGAGACGAGTCACGCACGAACCGCTCCTTCGCGGCCTGCGCTTCTTTGACCGTCGTCGTCGTCCATCTCTGCACTTCGCAGACGGTGCTCTTCGGCCCCGTCGTCGAGCGCATTGGCGGAAGTCTCGGCAACATTTCGGTTACGGACTGCTCCCTGTGGGTTCGCCTTGCGGGATTTGGGAGTGGGCATGCAGCTCGTCTCGATGGTTCTCCTGGGATACTGCCGACGACCGCTCCCTGATTCAAAGTAGCCTGGTGAGCTGCATCACCGCAACGCCGCATGTTGGCGGCGCCGAACTTGTCGAGGTCGGCGCGCCGGATCAGATACGAGCGAACGGCCGTCATCCAGGTTGTGGAAGCTCGCCTTCGCGCACCCATTCCCGCAGACGCCTGCAAAACCTCCACCGCCGGTTCAAATCCGGGCGGCACCTCCAATCTTCATCGACAACAGGATCGATTACGTTTCCGAAGGGCAGATCCCCCGCCTGCTCGGTTCATGTGGCTGACCGACTCAGTCGGGGTCTCATGACGCGCCTTCGTTGACGGACCGCGGACGACCGTCAACTTGTGCACACAATGGCGCGAGCTTCACCACGGCCGCCGGCAGATCCCGCCTGACTGCGTCGTCACGCCTGTCGGACGCGCTTCGCCGCTATCTCGTTGCAACGATGGACTTACATCACGAATTGCCGACACGCTCTCCTCGCATGGCCGCCCGTAAAATTACGAACACGGGCTTTCTGCACCCACAAACGAAACTGTACTTACCCTTTCGTTCAATCGCGGGAACGTACGAGAGCGTCGTCGTCACGCGACCCTGATCGATTTGCCGCCCGAATTCGCCAGCGTTTCCGGCCATTACCGCCAAATACGTTCTTCGCGGCTCGCTTCGTGCACAAAGCACTGCCACGCGGACATTCTGACGCGGCTCAAACTTTCTGGAGGTCGTAGTGAAATACTTCAAGCTTGCAATTGCGCTCTTATCGATCGTCCTCCTGGCGGCATGTAACGGAAAGGGACCTACGGCTCCAAGCTCAAGCAGTGCGCCGAGCGTGACGACGAGCTCGGCGACCCCCGGCGGGAGTTACGTGGCGCTCGACGATAGCGGCGAACGAGATGGGGATGATGAATCCGAACTGAGGGCACGCCTGAGTGCGGACCCCACGCAGATAACGCTGGGCGGCTCCTCGAAGCTGACGTGGTCCACACACGACGCGAGATCAGTGACGTTGAACGGTGTCGCCGTTTCGTCTAGCGGAGAGAAGCAGGTTTCGCCGTCCAGCACGACCGAGTACGTGCTGATCGCAAAGGACAGCTCGCACAGCGTGACGTCAAGGGTCTCCGTGACCGTGCTCAATGGAACGCCAGCGCCACCGCCGGCGCCGGTCCCGTCCGCGAACCTGACGGCAAGCTCGACATCGATTACGGCCGGTCAGTCATCGACCTTGAGCTGGACGACGACCAACGCGACGAGCGTCACGCTCAACGGCAACGCGGTGAGCACGAACGGCTCGCAGTCGGTTACGCCGGCGTCGACGACAACCTACACGCTGAATGCGACCAACGCGGCCGGCAGCAGCACTTCGTCCGTTGTCGTGACGGTGACGCCTGTCGCGCCGCCACCACCGCCTCCGCCTGCCGCGCCGACGGCGACGCTGAGTGCGAGCGCGGCCTCAATTGTGAGCGGTCAGTCGGTGACGTTGTCGTGGACGACGACCAACGCGACGAGCGCGACGCTGAATG
>QHWF01000791.1 GCA_003222455.1 Acidobacteriota bacterium | reverse complement strand
GACGGGTGTTTCGAGAGGGCGGAGGCGAAGGCTCGAAGGCCGGCTCTGAAGCTGCGGCGGGCGCGCGCGAGGGGGCGCGCCGTTGCGCGCGGGGTGGACTCTGCGGGTGGGGGCGCTTCGGGGGACATCAGGGGCGCGGCGCCGGAGAGCTGGAGATCGATGAGGAGGCGCTGGCGGAAGAGGATCTCCCATTCCTCGTAAGAGAGCTTCAGGGAACGGAGCTGGCCGTCGATCTCCGCCAGCTGGCGCCGGGTACTCGCGACGGAAGTCGGCGAGCGCCAGAGGGCCCCGAGTTGCTCCTCGATCTGGTTGGCCTCCTTAGTCCACGTCAGGTATGCCTTGGTGTAGGTCAGGTGCTCGGCGAGGATAGCGCGGGCACGCGCGGCATCGAAGTCGCGTCCCATGATGACGATGTCGGAGGGATGCACGAGCACTTCGATGCTCGGCGCGACCAGAGTGGTCAGGAAATCGGCCATGAGAGGCGCCACCGCGCTGCGCGCGAAGAGGGCCAGGAACTTCGTCGGCATCCGTAGCATCCAGCTCGCCGGCCGCGGCTCAGTCTCGAGGCCGCCCGCGCGGAGCGCGCGCTGCACGTCGCTAACGACGTCGGGGTAGTCCTCCGGCTTCACGATGATCGGCACGTGCTGGATCGTCCAGCGCCGCGCAAGGGCGCGGAGCCTGATCACGGGCGCGAAGATAGTCATCACGATCAGCGTCAGCGCCAGGCCCAGAGTGAAGGGGTAACCCTTCAGCACCATCCGCGCAAACGGCCCCGCGCCTCGCGGCCGCTCGCTTGGGTCGATGAGTCGGGTCGAGAGCCAGCCGATCAGGGTGGGGATGACGGCAACCGCCGCGATCATGCCCAGACGGATCCAGCGCTTGTCGAGCCACGCGGGGACGGTGACGAAGGCGATAAGGAACGTTGCTACCGACGGTTCGAGGATGCCGGCTACGGCCACGATCCACGCCAAGGAGCCGAACGCGATGACGGAGAGGTAGATCTGACGTTCCTGGGGGACCTGGCCGAAGAGCATGACGGTCGCCCAGCCGAAGGCGGTGTTGAGGATCTTGCCCGCCGACCGCGTGAGGAAGGCCAGGAGCGCCTGGATGATGGCCATGGCTCTCCAAATGTGCTTCGGAGCAACTCCAAGGCCAGTGACTTTCGGCCTATCGGCCGGCATCAGGACCTTGAAACGCCGGGCGCCTTGGCGCCTTCCGACTTCGTGGAAGCGCACGAGCCTGGCGACCGCTGGTTGCGAGCAGGTTGTTGCCTTTGGTGCCTCTATTTCAGGCACCTACAAAGCAACGCCCAGGTCGTTAACCGCGCCGTTAGCGACACTGAGAAGTGCTCGAGACGGTGCACACCGGAGGCTGCTCTTCGGTCGGCGCAGCTTGGGCATCATTCTTAATCAGCGTTCGCAAGAGCGCAATTACCGGGCGAATAACCAGACGCGACCTCGGAATACGGCTGTAAATACGGACTGAGGAACACTCGAGAATTTCGGGGCCGGATCTGGGCGCCAACGATTGAGCGGTCGGCCCGCGAATCGCCAATTAGCGGCCAATAACCAAGAGCGGCCGAGGGAATACGGGTCGAACATCCGCCGCAGAGCTTGGAGAAGTTCGATCTAAAGTGCGGGTTTTGGCGTTACACCGCGTCGGCCGACTCAGGCGGCTTCGACCCACAATGGCTACTGACACGGCATCGCCGCGTCGCCGGCGAAACGGCCAGCAATGAGAGCGGCGACGGTCGCCAGAGACTTGGGAGAAATTCGGTCTAGAGTGCAGGTTTTGGCGTTAGAACGGTATCGGTCGCCTATATAACCCACGTTTTAGCGCCAAGCGCCGAGGCGGGCGCGGCGCTCTGGGTCATGTCGAACACACCTACCAGGGAAGAAGGTACTCCGCCGACCGAGATGAAGTGGCTGTTCTTGTTCGCCTGGCTCCTCGGCATTGCAACGTTCTCGTACATCGGCTTCCGATTGAAGCGCGTGCGTATAGACGACGAGCACCTGTTGGTCTCCAACTACGTGCGGGAGATTCGCATCCCATTCCGCGATCTCGAGGAGGTAACGGAGAATCGTTGGTGGAATCACCATCCCGTTACGCTACACCTACGGTCCGAGTCGGTCTTCGGCACGAAGATCGTCTTCATGCCAAAGATGCGATTCCTCGGATTCTGGACTTCACATCCGATCGTGAAGGAGCTTCGGCAATTGGCCTTGGCCGCGAGGCTGGGTCCGGCGGCAGCAGCATCCTTCGAGGAATTGCATAGTCGGCAGCACGTCTCGTGGCCGCGCCGCATCGCGCTGATAGTCTGCGCAGTAACTGCGCTAGGGCTTGGTGTCATGGTCGTTGTAGAGGTCCTGCTGCGTTCATCAGAACCATACCGTCAGGCGGTTGTGAGCGCGTGCAGGGACGAGCGGGTTCGTGCCAAGCTCGGGGTGCCGATCCGCACAGGTTGGTTTACCGGCGGGTCGATCAATTGGGCCGGCCCAGCGAGTCAGGCCCGACTGAAGATCCCGCTCTATGGGCCGCACGGACGCGGGTCTCTATTCGGTAAGGCCGATAAGGCCGGCGGTGAGTGGCGATTCCGACAACTCAGCTTCTCTCTCGACGGAGACAGTTCCCCAATTGCACTCCAACGTGAGAGCGCATCTATTACGGTCGACGACCCGTGCAAATGATTGCGGCGAGCGCAAGCGGAGATCGGCGTATGGTGCTATGTCGGGGCCTCAGAACGCAAAACGGAGCTCCGCAGAACCGTCGCTGAGGCGTCAACGACCAC
>QHWF01000790.1 GCA_003222455.1 Acidobacteriota bacterium | reverse complement strand
ATGAAAGCGAGCCAGAACCTGTACGCCGAAACGCTGCTCAAGACGCTCGGCGCGGCGAGCGGCACGCCGACCGCGCTCGCGGGACGAACGCAGGCCGAGGTGGCCCTGCAGGCCTGGGGGATTGCAGCGGACGGGATGATTCTACGGGACGGGTCGGGACTGTCCCGCTACGACTACGTCACGCCGGAAACGCTGGTGACGATCCTCACGCACGTCGCCGGTGATGAGAAACTGCGCGGACCGTTCGACGCGTCGCTGCCGATTGCGGGGCGCGATGGAACGCTGGCCACACGCATGAAGGGCACGCCGGCGGAAGGCATGGTGCGCGCGAAAACCGGATCGATGGCGAACGTCCGGGCGCTATCGGGTTATGCAACGACCACGGCCGGCGAGCCGCTCGTGTTCTCGATCATCGCCAACAACTTCGAAGCGCCAGGGGCCTTCATCGTCACCGCGATCGATGCCATCGTCGTAAGGGTGGTTCAGAACTGACGCCGCAGGGTTCCTGGAACTGATCGCCGCAGGGTGCTTTGACCTGACGCCACAGAGTGCTTGGAACTGACACTGCAGCGTGCCTTGGGAACTGACGCCGCAACGTGCTTCGAACTGACGCGGCACCGTGCTTGGCGCTTCGCTGCAACGTGCTCGGCGCTTCGCTGCACCGTGCTTGGTGCTTCGCTGCAACGTGCTCGGCGCTTCGCTGCAATGTGCTGGCGCTTCGCCCCGAGGTGCTGGGCGCTTCGCGGCAACGTGCTCGGCGCTTCGCGGCACCGTGCTTGGCGCTTCGCGGCAACGTGCTCGGCGCTTCGCGGCAACGTGCTTGGCGCTTCGCGGCAACGGGCTCGGCGCTTCGCGGCACGGCGCTTGGCGCTTCGCCCCAAGGTGCTGCTGGGCGCCGTCGCGGCAACGTGCTCCCGCGGCGAAGCACCGTGGGTCCGGGCGGAACGTTCATCGACAAGACGCGGTAGCTGCTCTGGTTGCACACTGTGTTGTCCGCGCGGAGCAGGATCGGCACGCGGCATGCTGCCCAAAACTGCCGTGGTCGTTCGCGATTTTCGAGGTCTCGTGTGTTGGCAGTTGTCCCGAGAATTGAAATGCGAAGTCTTTGACTTTACGTCCGAAGGTCCGGCGTCACACGATTTCAAATTTCGGGATCAGATCCGGGACTCGAGTGCCTCCGCTCCGCGCAACATCGCGGAAGGATTTGGACGCTTCATCCCTGGCGAGTTCGCCCAATATCTTAGGTGGGCCCGTGCCTCGTTGATGGAAACACAAAACCATCTGATCGACGCTCACGACCGACGATATCTCTCTGACCGCTTGTTCTCACGCCTTTCCAACCTTGCCGCTGCGGCGTTGAAAACGACAACGAACTTGATGCGTACGAAGCAGCAGCAGGCGGATGAAAGAGGCCACGGCCGCAATGCCCGGAAAGCGAAGGCATCAACTGCGAGAAGGCAGGGAACGGGAACGTACTTCTCCGCAATGAACTCAGTTCCCGCGAACGGGCAGGCGACAACGTCAGAGCCGGGCACGGTGCCGCGTCAGCGGCCCCCCGGCACTTTGCAGCGGAAGTCGATAGCGCCCTGCCGCGTCAGTTCCCACCCAGCACGCTGCCGCGTCAGTTCAAGGCACTGTAGCGTCAGTTCAAAGCACCGGGCGAGCACGTTGCCGCGACAGCGCGAAGCACGGTGTCGCGAAGCGCGAAGCACCTTGCCGCGATAGCGCGAAGCACGGTGCCGCGAAGCGCGAAGCTTGCCGCGAAGCACGGTGCCGCGAAGCGCCAAGCACGGTGCGCCAGTAGTTATCGCACGAGGATGGTCGTGTCGTTCTTGAGCGCTCCCGGCGAGACCGTCGCATACCGATCCGCGCTCAGGACGACTTCATCGATCGAGAAGCCGTCTTCCTTCACCTGGACCCGAATCGTCTGCGGCCCCGACTGGGCGAAATAGATCGCCGGTCCCACCACGTTGACGCCCCAGCCGTTGTCCTGCCAGCCCCAACCCGCGATCCCGCA
>QHWF01000789.1 GCA_003222455.1 Acidobacteriota bacterium | reverse complement strand
CGAGATCGGGTTCAGCGCGACCGAGGCGGCTTGGGCGCTGGGATTCGTGAGCCTGGTCGCCATCCCCGGCCAGATCGCCCTTGGTCACCTCTCCGACCGGATCGGCCGCGAGTGGGCGTGGACCGCCGGCTGCCTGGGTTTCGCGCTCTGCTACCTGGCGCTGCTCGTCCTGCGCCACGCCCCGACGCCGGCGCTGCTCCACCTCATGGTCGCCTCGCAAGGCGCACTCGGCTATGCACTGACCTCCGTCATCGGGGCCATTCCGGCCGAGATCTTCGAGGGCCGCCACTACGGCACCATCTTCGGTACCCTAATGCTGGCCGCGATCGTGGGCGGAGCAGCGGGACCCTGGGTGACGGGCCTGCTCTACGACGCGACCCGTGGCTACACGCTGGCGTTCTGGATCGCCATCGGCTGCACTGGACTCTCGGCCGTGGCCATCTGGCTCGCCGCGCCACGGGAGGTGCGGGCCGTCGCTGGACGCGTCCAGCGGTTTCGATAGCGGCTGCGCACGCGGCCGTCATATCGGCGCCGTGCTCAGTCGAATGCGCTCAGTGAGGTGTCTGCGGACTGAAGCTCCTCGATGTCCTGAAGCGCGATCGAGCTGATACCCGCAGCCCCGCCAGCCACCTGTTCGGCACATCAGCACCGAGGGCGCTAGTATCCGGCGGGGCGCCGCAGCCCAGCAGGATTGAGCGTTCTGTCGGTGGCTGGACGAAGCTCCCCCGCGGAAAAGATGGGCCAGCGCCGCCAGTTTCGCACCGGGAAGTAGCGAACGCTGGAAGGTGTCAGGTGAACAGGATGAGTAACCTCAATCCGGCACGCACAGCCGTCCTCGTTATTGACGTTCAGGTCGGCGTCTTCGAGGCAAATCCTGCACCGTTGGACAAGGCACACGTGTTGGAGCGGATCAACCAAGTGACCGCAGCCGCGCGAGCAGTGGCGGCACCCGTCATCTTTCTCCAACATGATGGAGATCCCGGAACGCAGTGGCTGACAGCCTTTACCGACGAGTGGAAGCTCGATCCGTCCCTTCACATCGAAGACCATGATTGTGTGATGCGCAAGACGGCGTGTGATGGGTTCTATAAAACGGCGTTGGAGGCCTACTTGAGAGACAAGACGATTGAGACGCTCGTCATCATGGGGTATGCGACGGATTTCTGTGTCGATACAACGGTTCGCAGCGCGGCCAGCCGAGAGTTCAACGTCATCGTGGTGGCGGGCGCGCATACCACGAAGGACCGACCCGTCTTAGCGGCAAAACAGATTATTGCGCATCACGAGTGGATGTGGTCGAACCTCATCTGTCCGAAGGGCGTGTCGCTTCTGTCGGTTGCCGAGGTAGCAGAGAGGTTGACCCGAGCGGCTTAGCCCCGTCGCGGCCCGGCTGCGCCCGGCTCTGAGCACCGGAGTCGTTAGGCAGCCGGACGCGAGCCGAAGCTCCGCATGCCATGGCAGGAAGCGAAGGGGCTTCTTCCTCGCTTTCTATCCCGAACCGTTGTCAAGTTGGTGGCCCCAGCGGGATTCGAACCCGCGTCTCGGTCTTGAGAGGGCGAGCCCACGGGCAGTGATTTCGCCAACTTGAACGCCGGGTGCCACGGCCCGGTGCCACTCCGAGGATGGCGCTAGAGTTTGCGCATCCGAATACTCGCGACGGCGTGGTCCGGACCCTTGACTAAGATAAGGTGGGCTCGCTCTCGCGTCGGCAGGATGTTCTCTCGGAGATTTGGGCCGTTGATCGCATCCCAGATCTCGCCGGCTATCTGCTCCGCAGCCTCGTCGGACAACGCCGCATATCGGTGGAAGTAGGACGCTGGCTCCTTGAACGCGGTAGACCGCAGCAAAAGAAAGCGCTCAATGTACCAACGGCGGGCATCGTGTTCCGGAGCGTCGACGTAAATGCTGGAGTCGAAAAAGTCAGAAACGAAGACCGGCGGGTCACGGCGCGCGTCTGACACCGTTTGGAGAACATTCAACCCCTCGACGATCACAACGTCGGGCTGGTCAATGACCGTGGCTTCCCCCGGCACGATGTCGTAGGTCAGGTGGGAATAGACCGGGCAGGACACGGGCGACCGGCCCGCCTTCATGTCGGCAAGGAAACGGATAAGCCGCGGGAGATCGTAGCTCTCGGGGAATCCCTTTCGGCCCATCAGCCGGCGCTCTTCGAGGATGCGTCGCGGATGCAGGAAGCCGTCGGTGGTCACCAGCTCGATCTTGGGGTGCTCCGGCCAACGCGCGAGGAGCTCGCGCAAGATCCGCGCGGTCGTGCTCTTCCCCACCGCGACGCTCCCAGCGAGGCCGATCACGTAGGGCACCTTGGCTGTCGCGTCACCGAGGAACGTGGCCCGCGCTCGGTAGAGTATCTGCTCGGCTTCGACGTAGAGGTGAAGAAGTCTGGCCAGTGGCAGGTAGACCTCGATGACCTCGTCCATGGCCACCTGCTCGTTGAGCCCCTGAAGATGAAGTAGGTCCTCGGGCGTAAGCGTGAGGAAGGTGTCAGCGCGCAGAAGAGCCCACTCATCTCGGGTGAACTCAGTGTAGGGTGACCAGGACATCACTCAGGCTTCGTGCCTCCACAACTCAGGCTATGGTAGTCGCTGATCGCGCTAAACTCGGAGCACCGGCAATCCTCGCTCCATTTTAGCCCTGCGCCGTTCCTGTCCCGGTCACAAACCTCATCCGCGCTCCCGAGGCGGGCGCTCCTGGTGTCAACCCGTGGACTGAGCCGGTGGGCCTGGGCGGTCGCGTGACAACGGTTGCCTTAAGAAGACCGACGGGCGACGAAGGGAAACAGAACAGCCGTCATCCTTTGACCGTCGTGGCGGGCAACCATTGAATGCACTCAGGCGGCGCGCTGATAACGGTGATGAAGTCCGCCGACCTGCGGGATCGCAACGATGCGCCCGCCCTCTGGCGCTTGCACTTCGCTCGGATGGGGGCTGTTGTTATGGAGGGCCTGATGCGGGCGGGTGGCGTTGTAGTACGCGAGATTGTCCTTCGCCAAAACCTCGGCCGGCGGCAAGTGGTTGATCTGTCGGCTCTGATCCGGACACAATCCCAGCGCGAATGATCCTTCTCCTGCTCCCCCTGCTTCGACTCCTCCCCTTCCTGTTCTCACCTCTCGCTCGACCAAGGACGCACCCGACGGACGCCCAATCAAGCGGCCGGAACTCGGCACGGTCATCCCGATTCCCGCAGTCGGTGGCCTGCATCATCGCTACGTGCGGCGGGCGGCCTGAGCCAGTCCAACCCGTTCGCTACGCTTGGCCCCCCCCTCTGTCAGACCGCCCGCCGGAGCTCCACATCTGTGCGCAGTGGGCCGGATGGGCCCCAAGCAGCTGACTGCCTCGCCTCCGACCGGCTGTCGACAGTCTCATGGCCTTCCTTGGCCTGTCGCGAGAGCATCGGCCGTCGTCAACCGAGTGGGATGGGGTTTTGGCGAGGGACAGGTGGAGAGATTAGGAGCGCATCGGGCAGTCGCCAATCGGGTCCGAAAACGGCGAGACTTCTGGTCCTCTACGGCGTCTATCATCGGATCATTGGCCATGGATCTTGACCGAGAGGCTTGTTACCGTGCTGTCAAAGCCCGGGATCGACGCTTCGACGGACGCTTCCTTACCGGGGTCTTGTCGACAGGAATCTTCTGCCGGCCGATTTGTCCTGCCCGGACGCCCAGGTTCGAAAACTGCGTCTTCTTTCCGACGGCGGCAGCGGCATACTCAGCGGGGTTCAGATCCTGCCTCCGTTGTCGGCCCGAGATCAACCCGGGAGTTCCGGCCTGGAGTGGGACTGTGGCGACGGTCAACCGTGCGCTCCGCCTCATCGCCGAGGAAGGGCCGGAGGCCACAAACCTCGAGGCGCTTGCGTCGCGGCTCGGTGTCGGGAGCAGGCACTTGCGGCGTCTCTTCAGGCGGCACGTAGGAGCCTCCCCCGTGGAGGTCGTGCAAGTGCAGCGAGTCTTTCTCGCCAAGCAATTGATTACCGATTCCGGCCTGCCCCTGACCCAGATCGCACTAGGAGCGGGGTTCGGCAGCGTCCGCCGATTCAACGCCGTGATGCAGAGGACATTCGGACGCCCGCCGCGGGACCTGCGGCGATCCGCAGGGTCGACGGCTTCCAGACTCACGTTGCGTCTACCGTACCGGCCTCCGTACGACTGGTCCGGGGTGCTTGCATTTCTCGCGCGGCGTGCGATTCCGGGTGTGGAGTCGGTCGAGAACGGGATCTACCGTCGGACGATCAGCCTGGAAGGCACGCAGGGGATCGTGGAGATCCGCGCTACCACAGAGGCTTTTCTCCTCGTGACGATCACCGTCGATCGGCTGCCCGCCCTGGCCGCCATTTCCGCGCGGTTGCGCCACCTTTTCGACCTCGACGCCGATCCTCAACCGATCGCCGCGCACCTTGGGCGTGATCCGGCGCTCGCGAGCCGCCTTGCCGTACACCCGGGACTGCGGGTTCCTGGGGCGTGGGACCCGTTCGAACTCGCAGTGAGGGCAATGATCGGCCAGCAGGTGAGCGTCTCGGCAGCATCGACGCTGGCCGGACGACTGGCGGCGACATTCGGCGAGCGACTCAGCACGCCGACTTCTGGTCATGACCTCCGCGTCCTATTTCCGGAAGCTAAGACACTTGCCCACGCTGATCTATCGAGCGTCGGAGTCCCCCGAGCGCGGGCAGCGGCCATCTCTTCGCTGGCGGCTGCGGTGATGAGAGATCCCGCGTTGCTTCGGACGACCAACTCTGTGGAGCACACGGTAGCCAAGCTGCTAACCCTTCCCGGCATCGGCAATTGGACCGCGGCGTACATCGCGATGCGCGCGCTGCGCGAGCCCGATGCATTCCCAGTGAGCGATCTCGGTCTTCTCCGCCCGATGCGACGGCACTTGGCGAGACCTTCGCCTGCTCTGCTGCAGCGTCGGGCAGAGCGATGGCGGCCATGGCGTGCCTATGCAGCCATGCTCTTGTGGCTCGACGGTGCCGTCGTCAACACCGCACATCGACGATCCGGGAGAGTTGCGCTGCCGGTGTGACCGTGCTCTGGGTCGATCAAGTTCGGTCGCCGCTCGGCACGCTGACCATTGTCGAGGCTGACGATGCGCTCTGTGCGCTCGCCTTTCCAGTCGCGCGGTCGCGAATGCTCGCGCGGATCCGCTCTCGATTCCCCGGCGTCGTCTTGAAGCGACGCCGTGATCCCAACGGGTACGCGACACGAGTGCATGGCTATTTCTCTGGAGATTTTGACGCGCTCAACGGCATCACTGTCGACTGCGGTGGCACTT
>QHWF01000774.1:4622-5758 GCA_003222455.1 Acidobacteriota bacterium | reverse complement strand
TCGATTCCGGAGATGGCCGCGAGATCCCGTCCAAGCGCGTGCACGGCATCCGGCATCAGGTAAATCAGCAGGCCTTCGGCGATCACAACGGCTCGCCTGGCGTCGCGTCCGACGCGGGCGAACAGCCCGCGCCGCGCGTCGACATTGAACAGATCGAGCCGGACGCGCTCGAGCGAGCAGCGGGGCTTTGCGTCCGCGAGCACCTGCTCCTTGTAATCGAGGATCTCGGGAAGATCGACCTCGACCCACCGCAGCGACGGCGGCAGATCCATCCGATACGGACGCGCGTCGAGGCCGGCGGCGAGGTTCAGGACGAGATCGGCGCCGGCGGCGATCTGTTGCGTGACGTGGCGGTCGAAGAGATATGTGCGGGCCGTCCAGGCCCATGCGTTCTGCTGGCCGAGCGGAAGGGCGTTCGCGATCTGCTCGCCGCGGTCGCCGGCCAGCGCCCGCGCGTACGGGTCGCGAAACACCGCATCGGGCCGTTCACTCTCGCGGGCACGATAGACGGCCACCCACCGCGCGGTGTCAGAGATATCGCGAACGACTTTTTCCATTGAGATTGCAGATTTCAGATTGCAGATTTCAGATTTCCATTTCAGATTTCAGATTTGTATTTCAGATTGAAGGACTTCAGATTGATCCGTGAGGTCTCAATCTTCAATCCAATCTTCAATCTTCAATCCAATCTTAAATCTGAAATCTGCAATCTGAAATCTCGACGGCCCTACTCAGATCGAAGGGCCGCCAGCGGATCGGCGGCGGACGCGCGCAGCGCCGGGATGCAGCTGGCGATGCCGCCGACGACCGACAAGAGGCATGCTGCGCCGAGATACGTCGTGAGATCGCGCGGCGTCACACCGAAGAGCAGCGACGCGGCACTGCCGGCAACGGCGCGCGCGAGGAGGGATCCGAGGACGATGCCGGCGGCAACCGTGATCGCCGCCTCTCGCAGAACCAATCGCAGAATATCGATGCGGGTCGCTCCGAGGGCACGGCGAATCCCGATTTCGGCCTGGCGCTTCGCCGCGGCGTACGAAATCACTCCGTACAGACCGATCGTGGCCAGCATCACTGCCAGCGCGCCAAAGCCACCGGCGAGCCACGCCATCACGCGCTCGCGGACCAGCCGCTCG
>QHWF01000774.1:0-4609 GCA_003222455.1 Acidobacteriota bacterium | reverse complement strand
ATCGAGCGCCGCGACCCGCCGCTTCACCTCGGCGATCACATCTGGCGGCGGCACGACTGCGCGAATGATGATGCCTGGCCACGGACGCAGGTTCGGGTGCTGCGTCAGCGGAACGAAGGTCTCGGGCGGAGCCTCCTCGCGGAGGCTCCCGTACTTCGCGTCTTTCACGATGCCGACAATCTCGTACAGCGCTTCGGGATAGCCAGGCTCGGGTGTGGTCCGGAGTCGAAGGCCGATCGGGCGCGACGAGGGCACGTAACGCCGGACGAACGTTTCGTTCACCACCGCGACGCCCGGCGACGTGGCCGTGTCGAACGCGTTGAAGTCGCGTCCCGCGAGCATCGGGATCTCGAACGTGCGGAAGTACTCCGGGCTGACGTAGGTGAATTTCGAGCTGCGGGCCTGCTCGCCGTCGACGGCCGGGATTCTGAATCCCTGCGTCCAACTGCCGCCAATCAACGGGAAGTGCACCGACGCCGCCGCCGCCGCGACGCCAGGAATGGATCGAATGGCGTCGAGCATCGCATCCTCGAACGCCAGGATCTGCGCGGCCGCGCGCCGCGGGCCGTCCAGCGGTGCGAACGAGGCCAGGACCACGCCATCCTGATGCAGACCTGTGTCCACGTTCGTCAGGTTCCGGAAGCTCCGCACGAACAGCAACGCGCCGACCAGCAGGACGAGCGACACGGCGATCTGCCCGGCCACCATCGCACGCTGGAGCGACACGTGACGCACCATCGTGGCCCCGCGCCCGCCAGACTGCATCGCGAGCAGCGGATGGACCAGCGACGACCGGAGCGCCGGCAACAGCCCGAATGCCAGACACGTGATCGCGGCGACCGTCGCGGAGAAGACGAACACCCGATAATCGAGCGCCAGATCGAGGTCGAGCGGATCGCGGGCCGTGCTGAGCACGAGCACCAGGCCGCGGCTCATCGTGCGGGCGACAATCGTGCCGGCGGCGGTGCCGGCAATCGCCAGCAACGCGCTCTCGGTGAGTGTCTGCGCCACGAGCCGCCCGCGCGACGCGCCCATCGCCACGCGAACCGCGAGCTCGCGCTCGCGCGCCATCGAGCGCGCGAGCATCAGGCTGCTGATGTTCGCGCAGGCGATGAGCAGCACCAGCCCGGTGGTTGCGAGGAGCAGCCAGAGCGCCTGTTCGTACCGCGTCCGCCAGTCGCTCACGCCACGCTCCGCTGTCAGAGCCGTGAGCCGGAAACTGCGATAGCGCGCGGTCGAGGCTGCGCTGTAACCGGGCGGGATCGTGGCGTCGAACACAGCCGCGCTGACGGCGTTCATCTGCTCGGCGGCCCGCGCGAGCGTCCAGCCCGCCTTCAGCCGGCCCATGACGGTCAGCCAGAACACATGCCGTTGGTCGAGCGAATTGCCCCACGTCGCCGCGGCACAGATCGGCAGGGCGACGTCGAACTGGCGCCCGACCTCCAGCCCGAAGAACGACGGCGGTGTGACGCCGACGATCGGCACAGGGCGGCCCATGATCGGCATCGTCGTCCCGACAACTGAGGGCGCGCCGCCGAATCTGGCGCGCCAGAACCGGTCGCTGATCACCGCCGCCTGCGCGCCGCAACCGCGCCGGTCATCGTCGCTCGTGAACAGCCGCCCGCGCGCCGGCCGGACGCCGAGCACGGTAAACGCGGTGCCGCTGACCCAGAGCCCGTTGACTGTGCGCACGTCGCCGCCGCGGCCAATCAGAAATGGAGTGGTGCCCCAGGCGAACACGCCTGAAAATGCCTGTTGGTGCTCGCGCACCTGATCCCACAACGGGTTCGTCAACTGGGAGTTGCTGTCGCCGGAGAGCCCGAACCCCTGGTTCCCGCCGGCGATCCGCACTTCGGCGAGCTCGTGCGGCCTCGCGACAGGAAGGCTGCGCAGCCCGATCGCGGCGAGCAGCTGAAACATCGCCGAGTTCGCACCGATGCCGAGTGCCAGCGACAGAACGGCGACCGCTGTGAATCCGGGGCTCCGCCGCATCGCGCGGAGGGCGTGGCGAACGTCGCGAGTCAGGTTGTCGATTGGCTGGATCCGCCGCTGGTCGCGGCATTCCGCCTTGCACCGATCCAGTCCGCCCATTACGTCACGTCTTCAAGCAAATCGCAGATTTTGCCGCGCGCTCGACGATCGAAGCAGCGATATCTGCTCACATTGTGACACGTTGAAATCGATTCATCGAGAAGCACTCGTTCAATGCATGGCATGTGTCTCGCCACCAGTAGCGGCTACAATGAGCCCATGCCCGGAGAGGATGCGATGAAGCGGGCCGATTCCGGCGTGAAGCTCACCTACGACGACTTCCTGCTGTTCCCGGACGATGGGAAGCGGCACGAGTTGATCGACGGAGAGCACTACGTGACGCCTTCGCCCAACACCAGGCACCAGCGGATTTCCAGCAACCTCCACTGGATGTTACGGTCATATCTGGAAGGGCATCCGATTGGTGAGGTGTTCTACGCGCCGTTCGATGTCGTGTTCTCGGACTTCGACGTCGTCGAGCCAGATCTCCTGTACATCTCGCGCGAGCGCGCCGCCGAGGTGTTGACATCGAAGCACGTCAAGGGCACGCCGGATCTCGTCATTGAGATCGGATCGCCAGGAACGCGGAAGCGGGACGAAACGATCAAGCGCCGGCTCTACGAGAGCTCCGGAGTGCTCGAATACTGGGTCGTCGATCCCGAGGTGGACATCATCCGTGTCAATCGTCGAAGTGGCGACAGCTTCGGGCGGGCTCATGAAATATCGCTCGAAGCCGGTGATGTGCTGACCACCCCGCTGCTTCCTGGATGCGAGCTCCCGCTCGCTGGCGTATTCAAAGAGTAAGCGTATCGGTCAAAGCCTGGCGGCTGTTCAGGACACGCCGTCTCCTGCAGCGTGTCCCCAGCACGTTGCAGCGGCAGCGCCCAGCACGTTGCAGCGGCAGCGCCAGCACGTTGCGGCGTCAGTTCCCAGCACGTTGCAGCGGCAGCGCCCAGCACCTTGCAGCGGCAGTCCGCTCACCACGCCATAACGTAGCTGTCCCCTGTCGGGCTCACGCCGCCCATCAGCACGCCCGTTCGCGGATGAATCATGACGGCCTTCACCGATCCGACACCGCGCGCGTTGCGGATGTCGAGCTGATGCCCTTTCGCCGCCAGTTCCGCGCGGACCGTTTCGGCGAGCATCGCCGGTGTCAGCAGTTTGCCGAGCACCTTGTGCGGGTAATAGGAATCCTGGAAGCTGTTGCTGATGACTGACGGCTGTTCGAGCGCCTGCTGGACCTCCATACCGAACTCGACGACGTTGAGGAAGAACTGGAGCTGCGTCTGCGGCTGCGTGTCGGCGCCCGGCGTGCCGAACACGAGGAACGGCTTGCCGTCCCGGAGCGCGAGGGCAGGATTGATCGTCTGCCGCACCCGTTTGCCCGGCTGCAGCGCGTTGACGTGCTGCGGATCGAGATACCAGTAGCGCATCCGATCGTTCAGGAAGAAGCCGCCGTTCTCCACCACCATGCCGCTGCCGAACCCGCTGAGCAGGCTCGATGTTACCGACACCATGTTGTGGTCCTTGTCCACGACGGCGAGATACGTGGTGAGATTCAGGATCTGATCGGGATCGAAGGGCGCGACGGCGGCCGGCATCGACTGCGCGCGCGCGTACGCCTGCGTCGTTGGCATGAGCCGCACCGGGTCGCCGGGCGCCGGCTCGCCGGCAATCGCATGGTTCGGATCGATCGCTTTCCGGCGCACCGCGGCATATTCTTTCGACAGCAGCGCCTTCATCGGGATGTTCGGGACGAACTTCGGATCGCCGACGTACCGGTTGCGGTCGGCGAACGACAGCTTCAGCGATTCGGTGACCGCGTGCAGGTACGGCGCCGTGTTGTGGCCCATCTGCTTCAGATTGAAGCCCTCGAGAATGTTGAGCGCCTCGAGCATCACGAAGCCCTGGGAGTTCGGCGGGCACTCGAAGACGTCGACGCCGCGGTAATTCGTGCGGATCGGCGCGTCCTCGAACGGCTGATAGCCGGCAAGATCGCCTTCAGTAATGATGCCGCCGTTCGCCTTCAGAAATGCCGCGGTGTTCTTCGCGATCTCACCGCGATAGAACGCATCCGGCCCCTGCGACGCGATGGTCCGGAGCGTTCGCGCGAGATCCCGGTTCACGAGCACGTCGCCCATCTCGAGCGGCCTGCCGTCCTTGAACCACACCTTCATTGTCGACGGAAATTTCTGGAGCTTGTCGCGTCCGCTCGCCAGGCCCTGGGCGAGCGAGGCGGTGATCGGAAACCCCTGCTCCGCGATTTCGATGGCCGGCGCGAGGACTTCCGCCAGCGGCTTCGTTCCATACTTCTGAACCGCGAGCGCCGCGCCGCCAACGGCCCCGGGCACCGAGATCGACAGCGGCCCTTCGTCCGGAATGCCGCCTTTGCTCTTGTAGAAATCAATGGTGGCGGCGCGGGGAGCGAAGCCGGTGGCGTTGATGAATTTCACTTCGCCCGTCTTCGCCAGGTAGACCAGCACGAACATGTCGGCGCCGAGGCCGGTCATACCGGGCTCGACCTCGCCCTGCACCGCCCATGTGGCCATCGCCGCATCGACGGCGTTGCCGCCGGCTT
>QHWF01000773.1 GCA_003222455.1 Acidobacteriota bacterium | reverse complement strand
TCCAGGGCCTCGACCTGCCGGAGATGGGCGCCCTCGGGTATCCCGACTTCGTGTTGAGTCCGGAGTCTGAAGGCACCTCCGCGGTGCCCGAGAGAGTGGGGACTCCGGCGACGCGGCCGGTGTTGCAGCCGCTGCACGAGAACGGCTAGCGCGTGTCCGACTACCCGACCACCGTGGAACGCAAAGGCCGCGAAGGCCGCAGAGAAATACTTGCCTTCTTTGCGTCGTTTGCGACCTCTGCGTTCGATCGTGCGGTTCGTTAGCAGCCAGATCACACGTGGCCTTTGGGCGCAGAAGACCGGAGGCGAAATCAGCATGAGCGTTACACACCGCAGAAGGTGGCTTCAGTGGGCCGCGGTGGAATGCCTCGTCGGTTTCGGGCTGTGCGTCGTGACGGCGCGGGCCGTCGTGGCACAAACGCCCGCCGTCGAGGCGCCGGGCGCCGCAACCACGCCGGCACCCGATGGCGCCGATCCGGACCAGCCGGGCGTCGACAAGAAAGCGGAGCCCGGCTTCCTCGGATTCTTTCGCAGTGTCGAAGTCGGAGGTCTCGTCGACCTGTATTATGACTACTACTCGACGAAACCCGTTGACGACGCCATCTACAGGAACTTCGACGCGAAGCACAATCAGTTCGGGTTCAGCATGGCCGAGGTCTGGCTTGCGAGGGTGCCCACCACGAGCCAGCGCGCGGGGTTCACGTTCAAGATGAATTTCGGGCCGGCGGCGAACATGATCAACGCGTTCGAGCCCTCGAAGCTGCAGATCCTGGAAAACATCGAGCAGAGTTATGTGAGCTACCTCGCGCCGATGGGCAAGGGGCTGCAGATCGACGTGGGCAAGTTCGTCACCCAGCATGGCGCCGAGGTCATCGAGTCGAAGGACAACTGGAACTATTCGCGGTCGCTCCTGTTCGCGCTCGCGATTCCGTACTACCATATGGGTGTTCGCGCAACGTATGCCGTGAACGACAAGGTCACGGTGATGGGCAACGTGGTGAACGGCTGGAACAACGTCGTGGAAAACAACGGCGGCAAGACCGTCGGCGCGCAGATTGCCGTCAAACCTGTCCCTCAAGTCTCCATCGTCCAGAACTATATGGCCGGTCCCGAGCAGGCCGACGATTCCAATGACTGGCGCCAGCTGTCCGATACCACCGTCACCTACACGGCGACGCCGAAGCTCAGTCTGATGGCGAACTACGACTACGGGCGCGATCGCCTGGCGGGCCTTGGCGTTGGCTGGCAGGGCATCGCCGGTTACGCCAGATACCAGGTGAACAAATGGTGGGCGATCGCGCCCCGCGTCGAATGGTTCGACGATCCGCAGGGGTTCATGACCGGCACGGCGCAGGCGCTGAAGGAAGGCACGCTGACGTTCGAGGTCAAGCCGGTTGACAACCTGCTGTGGCGGATCGAGTATCGGCGCGAGCTCTCGAATGCGACGGTCTTCCAGAACACAGGGGGCGATTTGCGCACCAATCGCAATTCAGTCGCATTCGGAGTGCTGTACGCATTCACGAGCAAGCCCCAATAACGAGCGTCCGGCCGTCGCGGACGGTCAGGCCCTGCCGCCAGCGGGGCCGCCGCCTGCACCCGCGCCGCCGCCGCCGATCCTCTCGGCGGCGCGGCGCGAGTTGTGCGATGAGACCGCTCGCGGGCAAGCCGGCCGGGCGGCGCTCGAGCGTTACTCCGAGCGGTTCGACATCCTGCTGCGGCAGTTTGTTGCGGCGGCTCCGGCGCCGCAGCAACCGGTCAGCGTCGTGGCCGTGGGTGGCTACGGCCGCCGCCAGTTGTGCCTCCACTCCGACATCGACCTGCTGCTGCTGTTCGGCGGTCGGATCGGCGACGCCGAAGAACGGTTCGTGCGCGGTCTGCTGCATCCACTCTGGGATCTCGGGTTCGTGGTGGGCCATCAGGTGCGCGATATCGAAGACTTCGAGCGCCTGGAGTCCGATAATCCCGAGTTTCTGCTCGCCCTCGTCGACGCGCGGGCCATCGACGGCAGCAGCGCGCTCTTCGAGTGGTTCACGGCCGCCTTCCACACGCCGGCTACCCACGCGCGGGTGGTTGACGTGCTCGCCACGCTCGTCGACGAGCGGCACGCCCGCTTCAACTCCACGCTGTATCAACTCGAGCCCGACGTGAAGGACGCGCCTGGCGCGCTGCGCGACGTCCACGCGGCGCGCGCCATCGCCGCATTGACCGATCCCGCGTTGCTGCGGCAGGGGCCCGAGGATCCGGCGCGGCTCGACGACGCCGAGGATTTCCTGCTGCGCATCCGCTCCATCCTGCACCTGGACGCGAAACGTAATCACAACGTGCTGACCCATTCGATGCAGGACAGAGCGGCGGACC
>QHWF01000754.1 GCA_003222455.1 Acidobacteriota bacterium | reverse complement strand
CGGCCGAGACCCAGCCGGCATCGAAGGGGCAGCCAGGCTCGTCGATGTCGACGACCAGCGGCGCATGGTCCGAGGGTATCGGCTTCCCCTTGCGCGCCTCACGGTCGATCTCGGCCCAGACGACGCGCGGCTTCAGCGGGGCGGTTACCAGGAGGTGGTCGATACGCATGCCAAAGTTTTTGTGGAAGTTGCCGGCGCGGTAGTCCCACCACGTGTACCGCCCCGGCTCGGAATGGCGCAGCCGGTAGGCGTCAACGAATCCGCCGCGGCAAAGGCGCGCGAACGCCTCCCGCTCCCGCTCGGAGACGTGCGTTCCACCATGGCAGGCGAGGGCGTCCCACACATCGACGTCTTCGGGCGCCACATTGAGGTCGCCGCCGAGCACGACCGGCGCGTTGGCGTCGATCGTTTCGTTGAGCCATCGCGCGAGCCGATCGAACCACGCGAGCTTGGCCTCGTAGAACGACGAGCCAATGACCCGGCCGTTCGGCGCGTACACGCAGACGAGGCGCACGCCACCGCATTCGGCGGAGATCATCCGCGCCTCGGCGAGCGGTTCATCGTCGCCGATATCGGACGTCTGCGCGGAGCGCAGCGGCTCGCCAAAGTTGGTGACTACGGCGTCGATGCCGCAGCGGCTCGCGATGGCGACGCCGTTCCATCGGCCTTCGCCATGGTGCACCAGCGCGTAGCCGGCCTGACGGAATACCGCAGCCGGCACGTCTGCATCGGCCAGCTTGGTCTCTTGCATCAGGAGCACGTCGGGCTTGGCTCGGTCGAGCCACCATGTGATTTTCTCAAGGCGGGCCTTCAGCGAGTTGACATTCCAGGTCGCGATGCGCATGCCTATAGATTACTCGATGTCGAATCGGTCATCGTCATCTGTCGGAAGGAGGTCTAAAATGAGGAATCGAGACTACGCTAATCCTGAGGAGGGTTTTGTGAAAACGCGAATGATCCAGAGCGGTATGGCTGCCGCAACCGTTCTTGCCGCAAGTCTGGCATGCGGCTACATCTCACTAAACGCCCAACAACGTCCTGCCCCGGAGGTCACGATCGGCGGCACGGATCTGGGCGGCGTGGTTACCAGCCGGAACGGGGCGGAAGCGGGCGTATGGGTCATCGCGGAAACCACCGACCTTCCGACCAGGTTCGCCAAGGCCGTGGTCACCGATGACCGTGGCCGCTATGTTGTTCCGGAGCTTCCGAAAGCAACCTACAACGTTTGGGTGCGCGGCTATGGGCTTGTCGATTCGCCCAAAATGAAGGCGGCGCCAGGACAACACCTGAACCTGACCCCGGTACCGGCGCCGACGGCCGCCGCGGCGGCCGAATACTATCCAGGCGTCTATTGGTATTCGATGCTGCGGATTCCGGACAAGAGTGAGTTTCCGGGCACCGGCCCGAACGGGAACGGCATTCAGGCGGTGATGAAGAATCAGCACTATTGGATCGATACGCTCAAGAACTCGTGTCAGTCCTGTCATGCGCTCGGCTCCAGGGGTATCCGCACGATTCCAAAAGAATGGGAACCTTCGGGGAATTCCACCCAGACGTCGATCCAAGCTTGGACGCTTCGCCTTCAGGCCGGTCAAGCCAGGACGAA
>QHWF01000753.1 GCA_003222455.1 Acidobacteriota bacterium | reverse complement strand
GCACAAGATGTCCAAGAGGTCCCCTTCGCGACCTTCGTACTCACCGTGACCGTGATGATCCGTCTCCCGGGATTTGTCATGCGGACGATCACGACCGAATGGCGTCACGATTCCGAATTCCGAATTCCGAATTCTCAATTTCCAGATGCGCGCCGTTGACGTGATCATGAAGAAGCGGGACGGCGGTTCGCTGACTCGCGACGAGATCCATTTCTTCGTCGACGGCGTCACGAACGGCACGCTGCCCGATTATCAGGCGTCGGCGCTGCTGATGGCCGTCTGCGTGCGCGGCATGAGCGCCAACGAAACGGGATGGCTGACCGACGCCATGGTGCACTCGGGCATCCGCGTCGATCTGGCGGACGTTCCGGGGATCAAGGTCGACAAGCACAGCACGGGCGGCGTCGGCGACAAGACCTCGCTCGTGCTGGCGCCGCTCGTCGCGGCGTGCGGCGTCGCGGTCCCGATGATGTCGGGTCGTGGGCTCGGTCATACCGGCGGGACGCTCGACAAGCTCGAATCAATTCCCGGCTTCCGGGTGAACCTGTCGCTCGCGGAGATGAAAGCGGCGCTGGCGCGTGCCGGCTGCGCGATGGTCGGTCAGACGTCTCAGATCGCGCCGGCCGACAAGAAGCTGTACGCGCTGCGCGACGTGACCGGCACGGTGGAGAGCATTCCGCTCATCACGGCGTCGATCATGAGCAAGAAGATCGCCGAAGGGATTGGCGCGCTGGTGCTGGATGTCAAGACGGGCAGCGGCGCATTCATGAAGACCGAAGCCGACTCGCGACGCCTGGCCGAGTCGCTGGTGTCGGTCGGGAATGCGGCCGGTGTACGGACCGAAGCCGTGATCACCGCCATGGAATCGCCGCTTGGGCGCGCAGTGGGCAACGCGCTGGAAGTCGTCGAATGCATCGAGGTCCTGAAGGGTGAGGGTCCCGCGGACTTGATCGAGGTGACGTTCGAGCTTGCCGCGAGGATGCTGGTGCTCGGCCGGGCCGCAGGCAATCGCGACGAAGGGCGGCAACGGGCGCGGGCGGCGATCGCGTCGGGCGCCGCCCTCGAGCGTTTCCGGCAGATCATCGCGATCCAGGGCGGCGATTCGTGGGTGGTGGACGATCCCATGCGGCTGCCTCGCGCGCCGGAGCGTCATCTGCTGACGGCGCACTGCGCCGGATACGTGGCCCGATTGGACGCGGAGCTCGTGGGCCGCGCGTGCGTGGCCTTGGGCGCTGGCCGCGACCAGGTGGACGATCCGGTCGATCCCGCGGTCGGCATCATCGTGAGAGCGAAACCGGGTGACGTGGTGCGCCAGGGTGATGTGGTGCTCGAGCTCCATTACCGCCACGCGCGGCGGCTGGACGTCGCCCTGCCGCTTGCCACGCAGGCCGTCACCATTCGTGACGAGCCGCCCGGTCCGTCACCGCTCGTCATCGGAGAGGTGCGCTGATGCTCGGTGTGCTGCAACCGTTGTTCGGTGCGGCGGTCATTCTCACGCTCGCGTACGCCGCGTCGGCGAATCGTCCCGCGATCAGGTGGACCACCGTCCTCTGGGGTCTCGGGCTGCAGATCGTGTTTGCGGTCCTGGTGTTGAAGACGACAGCCGGGCAGCGCGTGTTCGCCACGCTGGGCGACGGGATCAACAAGTTGCTCGGATTCGCCGGCGTCGGCGCTGCGATGGTGTTCGGTCCGCTCGGGAGCGCCGGCATCTGGGGCCGCGCGATGACCAACGTATTCGGCGCCGAGGGAGCGCAGTATGCCGTCATCTTCGCGTTCCAGGTGCTGCCCACGATCATCTTCATCGCGTCGCTGTTCGCGATCCTGTTCTACTTTGGCGTGATGCAGGTCGTTGTCCGCATGTTCGCCTTCCTGATGCACCGGGTCATGCACGCGAGCGGGGCCGAGTCGCTGAACGTGGCTGCCAGCATCTTCATGGGACAGACGGAAGCGCCGCTGACGATCCGTCCCTACCTGCCGGAGATGACGCAGTCGGAGCTGATGACCGTGATGACCTCGGGCATGGCGCACATCTCCGGCGGCATCATGGCCGCCTATATCCTGTTCGGCATCGAGGCCAAACACCTGCTGACCGCGGTGATCATGACCGCGCCCGGCACGATCATGATGGCGAAAATGCTGGTGCCGGAAACCGAGGTCCCGAAGACGTTGGGGACCGTGCGGATCGACGTGCCGCGGACCGACGTGAACGTGATCGATGCGGCCGGGCGTGGCACCAGCGAGGGCCTCCAGCTGGCCTTGAACGTTGGCGCCATGCTGATCTCGTTCATGGCGCTGGTGGCGCTCGTCAACGCGCTCCTCGGTCTGGTTCACCTGAGTATGGAGCAGATCTTCGGGTGGGTGTTCGCGCCGGTGGCGTGGGCCATGGGCGTGCCGTGGCGCGATGCGCCGGCGATTGGCCACCTGCTCGGGACACGGATGGCGCTGAACGAGTTCGTCGCCTACTCGATGCTCGGCCCGATGAAGGGGTCGATCGATCCGAAGTCGTTCACCATCGCGACCTTCGCGCTGTGCGGGTTCGCGAACTTCAGCTCCATCGGCATCCAGATTGGCGGCATCGGCGCGCTGGCGCCCAACCGGCGCCACGATCTGGCGCGCCTCGGACTGCGCGCGATGTTCGCGGGCACGCTCGCGAATTTCATGACGGCGACGATTGCGGGGTTTCTGCTTTGACGGTTCTTCACGAAGGTTCGAAGGTTCACGAAGAGCACGAAGAATATCGTGTACAAGATAGCTTCGTATCTTCGTGAGTCCTTCGTGTCTTCGTGA
>QHWF01000772.1 GCA_003222455.1 Acidobacteriota bacterium | reverse complement strand
TCTATCGTCTGCCGTGAGGCCCTGGAAGCGCTGGGAAATCCTCAGCGCTCCAGCGCCGTTGCTGGTGATGTCGACTCGACTTCCTGCAGCCGCGTTTTCCTTCGACGTTGCGAGTCGAATCTCGCCCGCATTCGCCGTCGGAATGACGAAGTACGCCAGCGCCGCGTTCAGCCCCCCGGGCAGAGCCGGAGTGCCGGCCGGGCCGGGTCCGGGAATCGCGCTGACCCAGACCGGCTCGTTAGCCGGCAAGGCACCGCCGCTGATCGTGAGGATGTCGTCCGCAAGCGACTTCACAGTGAACTTCCTGGTATCGGTCGCACGCCCTGTCAAGAGCGCCAGCGTATCTGTACCGGGAACGAGCTTGCCGTTGGCATCGACAAGCCGGCTGCCCAGAGTCTTCAGATCGTTGCTCATCGTGAAACGGAGCGTACGATCGAACCGGCCGTCACCGTCGCTGTCGATCGGGACCACCGCCGTCGTGTTACCGTCGCCCGGCGCGAGCGCGACCACTACTTGCTCCCAGCGTAGCCGTTCGTCGGCGTCATCGACGATGCCGTTGCGGTCGTTGTCGACGCCGTCCTTCGGCGGTGGCTGTTCGAAGACACCGTTGTCCTGCGCGCCGGCAAAGATCACGTTGTTCAGCGGATCAAAGGACTCGGAGATCACCTCCGTGATCGCCAGGCCGTTGTTGAGGCTCTGCCAAATGCGACTGGCCCTGACGCTGATGTTGGACCCCGCCTCGGCGGCCAACTTGTCGAGGGTGTCAAGCGTCAGCGTCAGTCCATTTGCCGAGATGCTGACGATCGAATAGGTGCCGTCGTTCTTCGACGAACCCCGCACGATGATTTCCTGACCCGCGGTAAAACCGTCGCTCGTCCAGTTCCGGGCGCCTGGCGCCCGAGTGATCGTTCCCGGACTGGTGGCAGCGAACGTCAACACAGGATTCGACGTGAGGGAAGGATCTGCGCTCACCCGCAGCTTTGCATTGATGAAAAATTCGTTTTGCACGATCTCGCCGGCTGCGAGTTCGATGGTGTCATTCGGGTTCGCCTGCGTGGTAATGGACGCAATGGTGTAGGTGCGGTTGTTCGCGGAAACGATGGCTCCCGAGATTGTGATCCGTTGACCCTGCCGGAAGCCGTCAGCCAGCCAGTCGCCGGCGTCGCGACGGAGCCGATCAGCGCCGACGACCCGATGCTCGAACTGCACGTTTCCGCCGGACTTGGTCGCTACTGCCGCGACATCCGGGTTCAGCAGGCGATAGATCCCGCCATCGTCGGCCTCGAGAACGCTCCCGCGGCGATCGAAGACCATGTCGCGCGAGTCGGCGTGCGGCCGGGTGGTGTTCGCATTCTCGTTGACAGCCGAGGCCCACTTCGCTGCTGCGTTGTCCCAGCGAAATACGTTCGGGGCCTCGTCACCGCCGATATACAGATTGCCCAGGGCATCCGCGGCAAGCGACAGGAACAGCTCACCGTGGCTCGTACGGTTGACTTGTGGCTCGCGGTTCGCGACAAGCTGGGTGACTTGCCCGGTGACGGCGACCGCGCCGCGTGCCTGCTCCGGAGGCGACTTGAGCTCGCTTCCCAGTATCAGTGTGGTTGCAGTCACGCCGGTGATCTCGTACGAGCCGTCGTTTCGAGCCGACCCGGCGATCTTGATCGTCTGTCCAGGCATGAACCCGTCGGCGATCCACGATCCGACGGAGCGCGTAATCGTATCGGCGTTCGTGTCGAGGAAGTTCAACTCGGGGCCCGCGGTGACCGTGAAGGTGTTGGCCGGGTCCTCGTTGGTAAGGGTGGTCTCCACGATCGTGAGCGACGCCGCCCTGACGCTGAGGACCTTGTACGTGCCGTTGTTGGTTGGGGCCGCCTTCGACCCGGTCACCGTGACGAATTGGTCGGCGACGAACCCATCCCGAATCCAGTTGCCCTCGGTTCGGGTGATGGTATTGCCGCCGGTGAACTCCAATTCCGCGGCGACGGCCGTGTCCTTGCCAATCGTCGGATGCCGCAGGGCCGCTGTCGGCGATGGCGGAGCCCCCTGCGCTGGCAGGAGAGACCAACCGGCGCCACGATCGGTGGACCGGAACACTCCCATCAGTCCGCCGCGATTGCTGACGAGCGCGGCAAACACAGCGTTACTGTCCGACGTCGAGTCCTGCTGCACGGCCAGCCGGATCCTTTGAGCCCCGGTCGCTGTCTCACCAGTATCGTTCGGAGTTCCGTTCCCGTCGTTGTCGAAACTGTCGGACGTCAGATCGAGGCCCGTGTTGATCTGGACCCAGGGGCTCTTCCCCGCGTCGTCCGTGCGAAACACGCCGGCGCCACGTACCGCTGCGTACAGGCGACTGGCATTGTGCGGATCCGCGACGAGATCAGTCACGGATCCCAAGGGGATCCTTGCTGCAAACGGAATGACCCCCAGTCCGGGGTCGAAGAGGACGGTCTCCTCAAAGCTGGCGCCGCCATCGGTGCTGCGGAAGATTGCGCCCTTCTTCACCAGCCGCCGCTGCTGAGCGGCGGCAGCCA
>QHWF01000771.1:3078-4139 GCA_003222455.1 Acidobacteriota bacterium | reverse complement strand
GGGGCACACGGCGGCTCGCTGCTGCCGGACCAGGCGCCCCACCTCGTCGAGATCCCAGGATGACGGGCGCAGCCGATCGCTCAGCTCGCCGACCGCCCGAGGGACGTCAGCGATGATCTGCGCAGCGAACGGCACGTGTCCGGCCGCGACCGGCCAGGATCCGCAGTAGATAACCGGTTGGACGTGCGTCCACCGTCGCGGAACCAGTTCGATTGGATCGAGACCGATGCCAATCAACAGATCCGCCTGATCAACGATCGGCGCCTCGATGGAGCCGTTCGTGAAAACACCTGCGAAGTGGGGATCGGCATCGCCGATCACGCCCTTGGCCCGGTACGTGACCATCGCCGGCACGCGACGACGCTCGCACAACGCGCGGATCGCGGTCGCATCCGCCGGCCGGCGCACACCGAGGCCGACGAGCAGCAGCGGCGTCCGCGCGGTCGTCACGAGATGTTCGAGTCTCGCGTTGTCCGGGCCGCTACTGCACCAGCCGCTGCTGTCGCGCCGAGGCATCGCGAACATTGGAACGGTGTCAGCGGATCCGGCCCCGCGTTCCTGCGCCGGCTGCAACGACACATCTGCCGGGCACTCGAGGTGAACGGGACCTGGCGGGTCTGACAGGGCGCACGCGATCGCTTGATCCACGAGACGGCTGGCATCAGCCGGCGCGATCGTCGCCGACCACTTGGTGATGGGCGCGAGCAGCGCATGGTGATCGAGGCGCTGATGCTCGAAGGTGCTGCCACCGGTCGGGTGGGTGTCGGTGAGGACAATGAGCGGTGCACGTTCGAGCTTCGCACAGGCCACGCCGTTCACAACCGATGCCACCCCAGGTCCCAGCGTGGTCAGACAGGCGGCGAGGCGGCCGGAGATCTCGGCCTGCGCGATCGCGGCGATTGCGGCCGCGGTCTCCGTGGCGGTCAGGACAAACGGCAGCCCGATCTGCCCGGCCGATTCGATGACGTCGAGAGTGCTGCCACCGCCCGGCACGCCGAACACGGCGCGAACGCCCGCCTCCTGCAGGCGCCTGACGATCAGATCGGCAACCGAGATCGCTC
>QHWF01000771.1:0-3021 GCA_003222455.1 Acidobacteriota bacterium | reverse complement strand
CCACGGACGTGTCAGGCTGCGATCGCACCCACGACGATGAACGCAAAGGCCGCGAAGGTCGCAAAGCTGTCTGCCACGTGTAACCGCGAGAGTCGCGAACAGGTGAGCCGCGGCTCCCTTCGCGACCTTAGCGGCCTTGCGTTCATCCGTTCTGTGCGCGGGAGCGGCACGAGCCATGAGGACCCATTTTCATGCGACGGGGTGAGCGCGCTCCCGCTCATGACGACTTCGTGGTTGCATTTCGTGGCCATCCTGCCCATCCTGCCCATCCTGCCCTATCATCATCGGGTGCCGGCCATCGAACTCCACGAGGACTTGCGCCGCGCAGTCCGCGATCTCTGCAGGGCTTTTCCGGATCCCTACTGGCGCGAACTCGACGCCCACCGCGCCTATCCCGACGCGTTCGTTCGAACGTTGACCGAAGCCGGCTATCTGGCCGCACTCATCCCCGAACGGTACGGCGGCTCGGGTCTCGGCGTCACCGAAGCATCCATCATTCTCGAAGAAATCAACCGGAGCGGCGGGAATGCCGCGGCGTGCCACGCGCAGATGTACACCATGGGCACGCTGCTGCGTCACGGCTCGGAGGCGCAGAAGCGCACCTTCCTCCCGAAGATCGCGAGCGGCGAGCTCCGGCTCCAAGCCTTCGGCGTCACCGAACCGACGACCGGCTCCGACACCACGCAGCTGAAGACCCTGGCCACGCGGACTGACGAGGGCTACCTCGTCCGCGGCCAGAAGGTGTGGATTTCGCGAGCCGAACACTCGGACCTGCTGCTGCTCGTCGTCCGGACGACGCCCATCGAGCAGGTCACGAAACGGACGGACGGGCTCTCGATCCTGCTCGTGGATTTGCGAGAGGCGGTCGGCCGCGGGCTGACGATTCGGCCGCTTCGCACGATGATGAACCACGCCACGACGGAGCTGTTTTTCGACGATCTCGAAGTGCCCGCCGACGCGCTGGTTGGCGAGGAAGGCAAGGGATTCCGCTATCTGCTCGATGGGCTGAATGCCGAGCGCATTCTGATTGCCGCCGAGTGCGTCGGCGACGGACGCTGGTTCGTGGAGCGCGCGACCGCATATGCGAACCAGCGTGTCGTGTTCAACCGGCCGATCGGCCGGAACCAGGGCGTCCAGTTTCCGATTGCACGCGCCCACGTCAATGTCGAAGCGGCGGATCTGATGCGCTTTCGTGCGGCCGATCTCTTCGATCGCGGCGAACCGTGCGGGGCCGAGGCGAACATGGCGAAACTGCTGGCGGCCGACGCGTCGTGGGAAGCCGCCAATGTTGCGGTGCAGACGCACGGCGGCTTCGGGTTTGCCGAGGATTACGACGTGGAACGAAAATTCCGCGAGACGCGGCTGTACCAGGTCGCGCCGATCTCGACGAACCTGATCCTCGCGTATGTCGCCGAGCACGTGCTCGGGTTGCCGCGATCGTACTGATGGATCGTCCCCTTGCCCACACCACCGTCATCGCGCTCGAGCAGGCTGTCGCGGCGCCATTGGCGACGCGTCACCTTGCCGACCTGGGCGCCCGCGTCATCAAAATCGAGCGGCCCGATGGCGGCGACTTCGCTCGCAGCTACGACACGACCGTCAGAGGGATGTCGAGCTATTTCGTCTGGCTGAATCGCTCGAAGGAATCGCTGACGCTGGATCTCAAACGACCTGAAGGCGCGCAGGTCCTGGCGCGGCTGCTCGATCGCGCGGACGTCTTCGTCCAGAATCTTGCCCCGGGCGCGGCGGATCGTCTCGGGACGGGTGCCGGCCATCTCCGGGCGCGTTATCCGAAGCTGATTGTCTGCACGCTGTCCGGTTATGGATCGTCGGGCCCCTATGCGCATCAGAAGGCGTACGACCTGCTGGTTCAGAGCGAGGTTGGATTGCTCTCCATCACCGGGACCGAGGAACATCCCGCCAAGGCTGGCATTTCCGTCGCGGATATCGCCGCCGGCATGTACGCGTACTCCGGCATCCTGACCGCGCTCCTCGCCCGCACCACGACCGGCCGCGGGGCATCCGTGGACGTGTCGATGTTCGACGCGCTGGGCGAATGGATGCAGCACGCGGCGTACTATGCGAGGTACGGCGGATCGCCGCCGCCCAGGAGCGGGCCCAATCACGCGTCGATCGCACCGTACGGACCGTTCCGGGCCGGCGACGGCGGTCAGGTGGTGGTCGGCGTTCAGAACGCGCGTGAGTGGACCCGCTTCTGCGCCGGCGTGCTCGGCCAGCCCGCGCTCGCGGACGACGAGCGATTCCGGACGAATGCTGCGCGTGTCCGGAACCGGGGTGTGCTGCACAACGCCATCGAAGCCGTATTCGCGGCGCTCTCGACCAGCGACGTTATCGCCCGCCTCGCCGCCGCGCGCATCGCGTACGCCCGCATGAACTCGGTCGACGATTTCGTGGCGCACCCGCAACTGCTGGCGCGTGACTGCTGGCGCGACATCGGTTCGCCGGTCGGCACGCTGCGGGCGATGGTTCCGCCGGTCCGCATCGATGGCATCGAGCCGGTCCTGGGCGACGTGCCCGCCGTCGGACAGCACACCGAGGCAATCCTGCGCGAAATCGGCATCGAGACCAGCGTCGTGAATGCCTGGCGAAGGGAAGGGATCATCTGAATGACGACCAAACCGGGATGGACGGGTCGGGTGTTCGAAGACTTTGCTGTCGGTGACATCTACGAGCACCCGCTCGGCCGCACGCTGCTGGCCGCCGACAACGTGTGGTTCTCGTGTCTCACGATGAATACGAACCCGATCCACTTCGACGCGGAGTATGCGAGCCGGACGGAATTCGGCAAGCCGTTGATGAACTCGTGCCTCACGCTGGCGCTGGTCACCGGCCAATCGGTGACCGACCTCACGCAGAACGCCGTCGCCAATCTCGGCTGGGACGACGTCCGGCTGCCGCACCCGGTGTTCGAAGGCGACACGATTTACGCGCGCAGCGAGGTCCTCGAGACGCGGGAATCGAAGTCGCGCGCCACGGTCGGCCTGGTCCGCGTGAAGACGA
>QHWF01000756.1 GCA_003222455.1 Acidobacteriota bacterium | reverse complement strand
CCGTGACGATTGCGCGGCCCCGTGCCCGCTGGAGCCTGGCCGGTGAACGTGACGTTCACCGCACGCTTGTCGCACTCGATCTGTCGCTGGATGTATCGCTGGCGGCGGGCAACGAGGTCATCGCGCATATCGACGTATTGTAGACGTCTCGACGCAGAGCTCGCCTGACACGACGATCAACGCAGCGCTCGCTGAGCTCGCAGAACAATTGCCTGGTGCACGGGCCTAACCCGTTGGAGGCGGGCCGATGACTTCAACTGAAAACTTAAAACTGAAAACTCAAAACTGATCAGTTTCAAGTTTCAAGTTTCAAGTTTTAAGTTTTAAGTCACGCAGTGATCGGGACCCGTTCGGCGCTCGACGCGGCGATGAGCGGCCGTGCCTCGCTGAACTCGTTGACGACGGCGAACTCCGCTCGCGCCGTATCGAACATGGTGAGCTGACCGCGCCTGAGCGCTTTGTCCCGGTACATCCGGTGGTCGGCATCGGCGAGCAACTGTTCGAGTGTCGACCCGTCTTCCGGGAACACCGCCGCCCCCGCGCTGACGGCCAGGCGCTGCTGCTTTCCTGGCCGGACCTCGAGTGTGATTTCGGCGACGCGGCTCTGCAGCTCGTGCCGTTTGCTGTCGGCGCTGTCTCGTGAGCAGTCCGCGAGGACGACGATGAATTCGTCGCCCGCGTAACGGACACAAAGATCGTAAGGTCGCAGCGCGGCGTGCAGCGTGGTCGCAACTTCGCGCAGCGCCTGGTCGCCCACGTTGTGGCCGTAGGTGTCGTTGATCGCCTTGAAGCCGTCCACGTCCATGACGATAACGGCTACTTCACCGCGCAGGCGTCCGGCGCGCGCCAGTTCGCGCGAGAGATGCACGAACATCGAGCGCCGGTTCGGCAGTCCGGTCAGCGGATCGGTGAGCGAATCTTCCTGCGTCTGCTCGAACACGATCGAATTGTGGATCACGGCGCCGGCCTGCTCGGTGATGCGCTCGAGCAGCCGCCGGTGATCCTCGGTGTACCGGTTCGCCTCCGCATGATACAGGCTCAGACAGCCGATGAAGATGTCGTTGTAGATGAGCGGGCAGATGATGGCCGATTTCATGTCGCTCGAGACGCTCACGCCGAGTGCTTCGAGCGGAATGCCCGGATTCGCGATGACCGTCTGCCGGTGCCCGACGACCAATCCGAAAATGCCGCAGTCGTCGCCGAGCGCCGAGTTGAGCACCCGTGAGGCCTCGGTCCCGACCGCGAACCGGCAGGTGAGCGTCCGCGCCGCGGGATCGTGGAGAAAGAGCGAACAGCCGCTCCACGGAACGATCTTCGAGAGTTTCGACGAGATGAGCGCCATCGTGTCCGACACACTCAGACAGGTGCCCATCGTCTGCGCGATCTCGTAGAGTGCGTAGATTTCACGATGCGCGAGCGCGATGTTCTCGAAGGCGCTCGGGCCCGGCGCAGGAACCAGGCCGGAGGGGCTGCCGGCAACCAGGTCCAGCGGCGGCGGTGCGGACGCCGCCTCCAGCTGTGCGGCCTCTTCGCCGATCGCCGCCGACAGCGCCGGCAGCAGATCCACGAAAATCGGCACCAGGCTCGGATCGAGGGCGCGGCCCATCTCGTGCTTCAGAAGGCCGATCGCGCTCTCCATCGTGAGCGCCGAATGGTACGGCCGTTCGGTCGTGACCGCGTCGTAGTAGTCGACGATGGTGAGAATGCGCGCGCCAATCGGAATCTGGTCGCCGGCCAGCGCCTGGGGATAGCCTTTTCCGTCCCAGCGCTCGTGATGGCTCATGATCAGCGGTGCGACCGGGTAGGGGAAGGGGACCTTGGCGATGATCTCGGCCCCTACCTGCGGGTGGATGCGGATCTTCTGGAACTCTTCCTGTGTCAGCGGGCCCGGCTTTGAAAGAATGTGCTCGGGCACGGCCAGCTTGCCGATGTCGTGCAGCAGCGCCGCCGTCTTCACGCCCTGGATATCCGCGTCGGAGAGGCCGGCGGCTTCGGCCAGCCTCGTCGCGAACACCTGCACCCGGCGGATGTGCGTGTGCGCGGTCTGGTCCTTCGCGTCGATGGCGCGCGCCAGCGCCTCGATGGTCGACAGGTGCAGGTCCGACGTCTGCTGAACGTGGCGCTGCTTGTCCTCCATCCGTCCGAGATACACGTTGTACGTGCGATAGGTCAGATAGAGCGGCGCGAAGGTAATCGGCGCAATCCAGTAGCCGGCATGGCTCACGAACGTCACGGCCAGCGCCGACGTGGCGGCGCCGACGAAGTAGCTCGGCGCAATCCACCAGAAGTTCTCGTGCCACACGGTGGTCACCCGCGCGTGTGTCGACAGCGCGATCGCCCGATGAGCGGGCGGGCAATCGCCGCGAGCGACATGTCCATACGCGTGCCGCCGAGTGCGGCGAACACCAGGCCCGCGGTCTGAATCGTGATCACCAGCGACGCGATGCTGAAGAGCGTCCGGTACAACGGGTTGGGATCTTTCCGGTTCTGCGTGCACTGACTGAGGGCGCTGCCCGCTGCCACGAGCATCGTTTCGTGCGGGCCGAGCAGCAGGAGCGACGCGAAGTCGACCGCGTACGACACCGACATCGTCGACTTGCTGGCCGTCAGCGGCAGGTGGACCTTCAGCGCCGCCGATGCCGACGAGAGCACCAGCAGCGCCATGAACAGCAGCGGCTGCTGAAACTGCATGTGCGGCGCGCACACCGCGAACAGCGAGATGCCGGCGAAGATGACGGCGGCGACGTAGAGGCGTGCGGCGATTGGCAGTCCTCGCATCAATGAACCCGCGGGGCCGTCGACACCCAATGATCGCGCCAGTCTTCTTTCAGCATCGACCACAGGGCCTGATCGAGATACCCGCCAGGCCGCTGGAGCGAACGGCGAAGGATGCCTTCCTGCACGGCGCCCAGTTTTTTCAGTGCGCCGTTGCCGCGACCGCTGGCCAGCGAGGCGCGCACTTCGAGGCGGCGTGCGCCGACGACGCCGAATGCGAACGATCCGGCGAGCCGCGCCGCTTCCAGGAAGGCGCCAGTCCCGCGAGAGGCGGGCAGGAGGATGCAGGCCCACTCCGCCGAGTCGAACGAGGGATCGAGTTGTCGAATGTGCAACAGCCCGATGACCGTCCGCGTGCCGATCATCGTGATCACGTAGGTGAAACCGCGGCCGGCGGCGCGATCGCGGCCGGCCCGCTCGATCAACCGCTGCACGGCGAGGAGCGACATCGGTTCTTCGACGCCGAATCCCGGCGCGTCGTCGAGCGACAGGAGCACGAGCAGGGCTTCGGCATCGCGCGGCGTCGGTTCACGCAACGACACAAGCTTTGCCGTCAGCGCCGGCAGTTCCGCGCGCCAGTTCGACCGAATCAGCAGATTGTCAGCAGTCACAGTTCATCACGAAGGCCTGCGTGGAATGAGGGTGCCGCTTCGAACAGAGCAAGTTTGAGACCAAAGCTGGTCAATAGCGTATTGGCGGCGTAATCGTTGGGCGTTTTCAAGCGTCGACGATCGCCCAAACGGCGAGCGTGTTCGTTTGTACGACAGATGGGTGCGTTCCGTGGCGGCTCGACGACTATTAACGTAGCTAAGACAACAAGTTACGGCACCCTGTTCCGGAGCAGTACGCGGTGTTCATTCCCGGCACACCGGCCACTGAGGTAGGGAACCCCGATTTCAGATTTCAGATTGCAGATTTCAGATTGCGATTTCAGATTGGCCGCCACGAATCTTCAATCTGAAATCTGCAATCTGAAATCTGAAATCTCATCGAAAGTCTGAGAGGCTGGGGTGGGTAACGGGGTTCGAACCCGCGACTTCCGGAGCCACAGTCCGGCGCTCTACCACTGAGCTATACCCACCATCCCGGGCGCCGAGAATCGGTGAGTTCGGAAGTGTAACACCACTACGAGGTTTCGGTTTCCTCCACCGGCTCCGACTGGTCGCTGGTGATCTCGACGAGCACGCCGTTTTCGAGTCGCGCGCGGACAAGATAGATGTGGCTGGCGCGCTCGCCCTTCGCTTCGTACATCAATTTGTCGGCCCGCTGAATCAGGTCGGCGGCGAGCCTCCGTGCGATGAATCGGCGATCGGCGACGCGTCCGAGCCAGAGGCAGACTACGCCGACGTCGACGCGGACCGGCTGCGCGGCCAGACGACGGTCTTCGAGGGTCCAGTCGTAGCGCTCGACCGCTTCACGGAAGCGTTCCGCGATGGCGTGCGCCTGGTGATATTCGGCCAGATCGGGAACCTGAAAGCAGAATTCGTCGCCGCCGAAGCGCGCGTGAAGATCCTGCGCCTGCGGCCCGCCGGGCCGTTCCTGCGCCAGCAGGTCGTCGGACCGGACCTGTTCGCGCAGCAGTTGCGCGACCCGTTCGATAATCTGATCGCCGACGGCGTGACCCAGGGCGTCGTTGTACCACTTGAATCCGGTGATATCGACCAGTCCGACCGCGCACCAGCGGCCGCGTTGCTCGAGGGCGAGAAACGATTCGAGCTGCTCGGTGAACCGGCCGAAGTTCATCAACTTCGTTTTCGGGTCGCGATGCGTGCGATCGGTCAACTCGGCGACGAGGCCTTCGAAGTAGCGCGAAATGCTGCTGACGGTGGCGTCCTTGGCGGAGAGCTCGGTCTTCACGCGCGACATCTTGTCGGCGAACCCGGCGGAGAGCGCCTGAATCGCCTCCTGTTTCGACTCCTGCCACAAGCGCTCGTGGCGCGTGAACACCGCGTCGATCGCCGCCAGGAGCGACGTTTCGAGATGCGGCGGCAGGTGGAGATGTTCGCGGACCCAGGCCTGGAGGTCGTGTCGAGTCTGAGGCGGGAGCGTTGGCGGGGGCGTCACTTTCTCGTGGCGCATTGGCATCTATTATGAGACGAGAGCCGGCGGAGCGCCAGTGAGGACGGCGGTCTCACATGCGACCAGCCGCCGTTTCTTGAGAGTTTTTCGAACAAATCGAGGGATCGTGCTGCACCGTGTGCGCCCAAGTCCATTAGATGCCATGTTTTGCACAGAGAATTTCCGTGCAGAATGGCGTCGCCCGCTGATGTTGCCTTCGATCTCGTCACGATTCCATATGGAGTTCCTCCTGGAGAACGTCACGATCGAACGCAGAGGCCGAAAAGGCCGCAAAGAAAGACACCATCTTCTCTGCGGCCTTCGCGGCCTTTGCGTTCAAGCGCAGCGACTCATGGAGTGGCAGGACTTGTGCCTGCCGCGCGACCACGACGGTATTGGGCTGAAACGGTCACGCTCAGGGCTGACCCTGCGCTCTGACGGCCCCGAACCGCGGCGCCGGGGACCGGATCAGGCCGCGAAGGCGCGGAGCGTGCTCAGCAGGCGATCGACCTGGGCGGTGAGGTCGAGCCACGCGGCCTCGTGGCCCGCCAAATCGCTGGTCCGTCCCATTTCTTCGAGCACGCGAGCGGTTTCGACAACCTGATCCGCGTCGAAGTTCGCGGCTGCTCCCTTCAGGGCATGCGCGGCCCGTCGAAGCGACCCGCTGTCACCCGCGTCGAGCGCGGCCTTGATGCGCTGCAGATGCTCCGGCGCGTCGTCGACGAAGAGACGGCTGATCTCGGCCAGCAACTGGTGATCCCCGCCGACCCGTGCCAGCACTTGATCGGAAATCGCGGGCCGGATTGGCTCGTTCCGGGAGGTGCGCGCCGATTGTTCTCCCATCGCTTCGACCAGGGCGAACAACTGGCGCGAATCGAGCGGCTTGGTCAGGTAGTCGTCCATTCCCGCGGCGAGGCACCGCTCGCGATCGCCCTTCATCGCGTGCGCGGTCATCGCGATGATCCGCTGATAGGTGCGCGACGTGCGCTCCTTCGCGCGGATGGCGGCGGTCGCTTCGAAGCCGCCCATCTCTGGCATCTGGACGTCCATCAGCACGACGTCGAATGACGCGCGCTCGAGCGCGGCGAGGGCCTCGCGGCCATTCGGCGCGACCGTCACGGTGTGGCCGCGCCGCTCGAGGAGGCTCGATGCGAGGCGCTGATTGACCGCGTTGTCTTCCGCGAGCAGGACGCGCAGCGACCGCGCGGCCGGCGCCGGAAACGGCATCGACATCGCCCGGGACGATGCGTTGTTCCGGGCGCCCGGCTCGCTGTTCGCTGCGTCGCGTGCCCGCCCGTCCGGAGCGGCCGTGTGCCGGCCCAGGACGTGACGCAGTGCGCTGAGCAAATCGCGCTGGTCGATCGGTTTCGTCAAATGGTTCGCGACGCCGAGCGCGCGACCGCGCTCGCGTTCGCTGTACTGCCCCGACGAGCTCAACATCATGATCGTCGTGCCGGCAAGGCTCGCTTCGCCCTGGGTCCGGGCGGCGACCTCGAAGCCATCCATCTCCGGCATGTTGACGTCGAGCAGCACGACTTGAAACGGACGGCCCCGGGACGCGGCTTCGTGCAGGGCCTCGAGCGCGGCGGCTCCGCTCGCGGCCGCGGTCGGCAGCATTTTCCAGCGAAGCAGCAGCTCGTGCAGCACGCGCCGGTTCACGGCGTTGTCGTCGACAACGAGGACCGGGATGTCGGCCAGATCCACGCTCGTGGCCGCCTGGAGCGCGCCGGAAACCCCGAGCCGCGCCGTGAAATGAAAGACGCTGCCTTCGAGCGGCTCGCTCTGCACCCAGATGCGGCCGCCCATCAATTCGACGAGCGTCGACGAGATGGAGAGGCCAAGCCCCGTCCCGCCAAACCGCCGCGTCGTCGAGCCGTCGGCCTGTTTGAAGGCCTGAAAGACTTCCTGCTGCTTCCCGCGCGGAATTCCGATGCCACTGTCGCTCACGGAATAGTGAAGCACCACGTGATCGGCGGTCGTCGACTGCACTTCGATTTGCACGAGCACGTGGCCGCGCTCCGTGAACTTGATCGCGTTGCCAATCAGGTTCATCAACACCTGACGCAGACGTCCGGCGTCGCCGGCGGCGACCTCGGGCACGTCCGGCAGCACGTGGCAGACGAGCTCCAGGTGTTTCTGCTCGGCGCGGACGGCCAGCGGCCGGAGCACGTCGGCCAGGTGATCGCGCAACGAAAAGGGGAGGCTCTCGAGCTCCAGCTGGCGCTGTTCGATCTTCGAGAAATCGAGGATGTCGTTCACAACGCTCAACAACGCGTCAGCAGATCCCTTGGCCATCGCCAGGTATTCACCCGATGATGCCGTTCAACGGCGTGCGGATTTCGTGGCTCATGTTCGCGAGGAATTCGCTCTTGGCCCGGTTCGCCTGCTCGGCAACGCGAGTCGCGTCGGCAAGCTCCGCCGTCCGCTCACGAACCTTTCGATCCAGATCCTCGGTGACCGCGCGCAACTCGGTGTTGAGACACTCTCGCTGGACCAGCGCTTGCTCGAGCTGCCGGTATGATTCGGAGAGCCGCGTCTGCATGCCGTTGACGTCTTCGACGAGCGTGGCGATTTCCGCCGGCGGCGCGCTGCGCAGCCGCGCCAACTCCGTCCCGCCGTGCGCCGACACGTTCCGTACGATCGTCACCAGCTCTTCGAGCGGCCGCGTCACGACAGCGGCGAATCCGCGCGCGCCGAGGATCGCGCACCCGAGCGCCAGCAGGATGAGGCTGAGCGTGGCGGCATAGTATCCGGCCGGCTGCAACCGCATGGTCAACACCGGCTGCTCGAAGAACACCGTCCAGTCGGCAGGCTCGATGGCCGCCCGAGCGACCAGTCGCCGGATCCAGACCGTGTCGCGGCTGCGTGCCCGATAATGAAACACGTTCCCGGCGGCACGGTGGCTGGCGACGATCAGTTCCTCGTCCGACAGCCGCTGGAGTCTCGCGTAGCCGGTCTCGTCGCTCGAATAGATCACGCGATCGTGTTTGTCGACGATTGTGATCCTGAGGTCGTGCAGGGTGCGGAAACCGTCGATCAGCCGGTTGAATTTCGAGAGGTCGAGTGAGCCGCCGGCGACGCCGGCCACCGATCCGTCCGCGCCGGTGAGCGGGCTCGCAATCGTGATGATCGGCACCAGCGAGCGGCGCCCCTCGCTGACGTCCGAGATCACCGGCTGTCGAAGGCGGACGGCGTCGAGAAAGTACTGCCGATCGCCGATCGGCAGCAACGGCGATTCCGGATCCTGCCGCGGAGAGATCTGTTGAACGGTTCCAGGTCGGTCGGCGGCGAAGAGCGTGATGAAGCCGGGATAAATCCCATGGTACTCGTCGAGGAGGCGCTGGCGGCTCGAGCCATCGAGCGCGGGATCGCTGAGCGCGGCCGACAGGGCGCGAACCGCGTGCATGTGATCTGAAAGATACGCGTCAACATGTTCCTGCAGCGCGGTCGCCGCTTCCTGGAGCCGTGCGGTGCCGTTCGACTCCTGTCGGACCGCCGCGAGGTGACTGTTGATCGCCGCGAGCAGCAGGATGGGCAGCGTCGCGACCAGTACGAACGCACGAAATGCGGAGGAACGCAGCCGTGGACGTTCGGACCGCCATTCGGTTGCCACATGGATCCACTGGCCGAGCAGCGCGACGATGAGATCGGCGATGGCCACGGCAGTGAGGCCGCTCAACGTCACCTGCGCCGCCACCGGCCACACCGTGTCGCGGGTGAACCCGAGACCGTACAACCGGGGGACCGTGACGAGTGACAGCCCGACGACACTCCACACGATCGCACCGGCGAGCAGCGCCGATCGGCCCCGTCGCGCGAAGACACCCGCCAGCAGCCCTTCGACTGGAAGAATGACGAGCACGGCGACGGAGCTCGCGAGCTGCCATCTGCCGATCGATCCGAGAGCGGCGGCGACGAGCCCGTACCAGGGCCCGAAGAGGATGGCCACCGGCAGCGTGACGAGGCGGCCGAGCATCAATGGCGCCACGGCGGTCAGTGCCACCGAGTTGATGATGAGGCCGGCCACTCCGCACACGACGGCGATGCCCAGACGTCGAAGAACAAGTGATTTCATGAAAATGGTGTGACGGCGGCTCAACAACCGTCCCGCACCCGTGTGCACCTTTCGTTCCACCAGAGCCCATCCGGGTCGACGCCACGTTCGTTTGTGGAAATCGCACATCAGAGCCCTCAGAAATCAGAATTGGCCGCAAATGTGCCGATCGTGTCCTGATGGTCGCCGATGTCGATGAAGGTAATTCTTGCATCAACCACGCGTTCGACTGTTTTTGATCACTGTGCGCACGAAATCAGCACAGCGTGTGCGCAAACGCGCAGCGAGGCCGCACACCGCCCACGTGCACGGAATGACGCTCCAGCGTGCTGGGAACTAACGCTTCAACGTGCTGACGCTCCAGCGTGCGGCTGAGCGGAACCACTCTGCTGAAAGCCTCGTTCGAAGGCGTGCACTATACTCACGCGTCATGCGTGTACTGGTGGCCGAAGACGATCGCGTCACGGGTGAGATCCTCGCCCGGACCCTCGAACGCTGGGGCTACGAGGCAAGCGTCGTGCGGGATGGCCGCGAGGCCTGGGAGCACTTGCGCGGCGAAGTCGCGCCGACTCTCGCCATTCTCGACTGGATGATGCCGCACATGGATGGCCCCGACATCTGCCGGCACGTGCGGGCGGAGCTGCCGCTGGCGAACATGTACCTTCTGCTGGTGACGGCGCGCGAAGCGCGCGGCGATATCGTCGCCGGACTGAACGCCGGCGCCGACGACTACATCGTCAAACCGTTCGATCCCGAGGAACTGCGCGCGCGCGTGGCGGTCGGGATTCGCGTGCTCACGTTGCAGCAGAAGCTGGCCGAGCGAGTCGCGGAGCTGGAGACGGCGCTGTCGAACGTCAAGCAGTTGCGCGGCCTTCTGCCGATCTGCAGCTACTGCAAACGCATTCGCGGCGACGATCAGTACTGGCAGCAGGTGGAGGGCTACATTTCTGAGCACTCGGACGCGCAGTTCAGCCACGGCATCTGTCCGTCGTGCTTCGCGACGATTTCCGCCGAGCTGGACGACGTGATCGAGAACGACCCGCGGCGCCGGTAGTACTTTATTTGCCCGGGCTCATTCACTCGTGGAGTCCGGCTTCCGCCGGATTGAACGAAATCCGCCTAAAGGCGGACGCCACGAACCTCTACTTTATTTGCGCCACGATTTGC
>QHWF01000755.1 GCA_003222455.1 Acidobacteriota bacterium | reverse complement strand
CAGCAGGCCGACAAACCCGTAGCGCAAAACACGTCGCCCAATCAGTTCCAGAAAAATCCGGCTCTGCCCGACTGCCTCACGCTGGCGGTGCAACGGGGTGACCCATCGAGCGGGCCGTCGATCTTGTTGGTCAAGGGCACGAAAGGCTGTCGCGCGCCCTGGCACTTTCATTCCCCCAACGAACAAGTGATGATGGTGAGCGGCACGGGCCGGGTCGAAATGAAGGGCGAACGCGCAGTGAACCTGCATTCTGGTGGGTTTGCCTTTGCGCCCGTCAAACATGTGCACCAGTTCACCTGCGTCGGCGGCCCGTGTTCGTTCTTCCTGCATTCGGATGGACCGTTCGATATCCATTACGTGGATCAGAACGGCAGTGAGATTCCAGCCGACCAGGCGCTGCACGGGCAGCGCAAGGCGAGCTAGAGAGGCTCGCTTCCCGAAATACCGATGAACCTGCCTCTCGACTTCAATAGCGCCGAGCCCTGGACCCGGATCGTCAAGATCGCGTTGACCATCGCGGCAGTGTACGCGATCGCGGTGGTCGGTCTCTTCGGGAAGGGAAATTTCCTGGGCGGCGCCGTCCTGCTCGTGTTCGGGCTGGCATTCTACACCGTGCTGCGACGTGCTCGGCGCGTGGCGATGGGCGCGGCCGGACGTCGAGCGGTGAGTTTTCGCTCGATCGATTTTCAGCCGTCGGCTTGGCCGAGCGCATCGTCGTCGTACGGTCAGCGTCGATCCCGAAAAACACCGCGATCGTGCAGCTCGTGGGGCGCCCTGGAACCCCCAACATCGAAGTCATGATCGACGACATCGACACAGCGCGAGCGTTTGCAGAAGAATTGGGCGCAACCCTGAACCTGGAGCTCCAGTCTGTCGCTGTGCCGGGACAGACGATTCGGCGCTACACGGTGTGATACGATGGTTGAATCGCCAATCGCACCGCTACATCCTTGAAGCATGCAACGTGTGGTCATCCTCGGCCGTGCCGCATCGGGGAAATCGACGCTCGCGCGACGTTTGGGTGCAATCACTAGGCTTCCTGTGATGGAGTTGGACAAACTCTTTTGGCGGCCAGGCTTGCTTCCAACACCGCGGGAGGCATGGTCTGCTGCTCAGGAACGGCTTGCCGGTCAAGAACAATGGATCATGGATGGCGACTTGGGTCCTTACGACGCTGTGCAGGTTCGGCTTCGCAGGGCGGATACGGTCATTCTCTTGGACTTCTCGCTCTTCCGCTGCGCCTGCCAAGCAATCACGCGCTCTCGTGAGCGCGCGGACTTCTGGCGTTGGTTGCTCACATATCGCCGCAAATATCTGCCGCTCCTACTTCAGGCGATTGCGCAGCACGCGTCCACTGCCGATGTCCTGATATTTCGCGATCCCCTGGCTGCTGAACGTTTCCTCAACACGCTACGCGCGTAGAAACAACAAGGCGCGGCAGCTAACCACGCCACCGCGCCTCATTGCCGCCGCTTCACCTCGCCGCCGCCTTATCTACGGGCGATACGCTTCCACCGTCCGTAAGGGGGTGAAGCCGGTGGGGCCCCCCCCGCCCACGGCGTAGAGCAGCCCGTTGACCACTCCGACACCTAGAAATGCGCGTGCGGTGGGCATCGCGGCCTTAGTGGTCCACAAGTCGGTGACTGGATCGTACGCTTCGACGCTGCCCACAATGGTGGGAGTGGGAATGTTACTTTCCCCCCCAACAGCATAAAGCTTTCCGTTGATAGCGCTCGAGGCTAGAAGATGTCGCGTGGCGGACATCGACGCTTTGGTTGTCCATGTGTCCGTAGCTGGGTCATACACTTCGAGCGTCGCATACTGCGCTCCACCCGGAGCATTCGAAGCCCCCCCTACGGCATAGAGCTTCCCGTTGATCGTCGCGACACCCAGGCCAAAGCGCGCGGTGGGCATCGACGCCTTCGTCGTCCACGTGTCGGTCGCTGGGTCATAGGCTTCGACGGTGGCAACGCCCTGCACAGCGCTCGAAATGCCGCCGATGGCGTAGAGAGTCCCGTTGGCAACAACGACAGCAAGGTCAAATCGCGCCGTGGGCATCGATGCTTTCGTCGTCCACGAATTGGTCGCTGGATCGTACGCTTCGACCGTCGCCAGCACGGCGGGCGGACTACCAAGGTTGCCCGAGCCGCCGACGGCGTAGAGGATGCCGTTCACCACGCCAACAGCCAGGCGATGGCGCGCGGTGGGCATCGATGCTTTCGTGGTCCACGTATTGCTGGCTGGATCATACGCTTCGACCGTCGCCGCGATGGTGGGGCCGACGGACTTGATGCCACCGACGGCATAGAGAACTCCGCCGATCTCGCCCACACCGAGCGCATAGCGCGCCGTGGGCATCGATGCTTTGGTGGTCCAACAGTCGCACTCCACAGTGATTGAGACCGTCGCCGAGACACCGGCGCTCGTAGCCGTCACCACCGCCGTACCGGGCGTCGTTCCCGCCGTGAGGAGCGTCGTCGGCCCGCTCGCCGGCGATAGGCTCGCCACCACGCCCGGGGCGCCGTCACGGTCCAGGCCACCGTAACGCCGACAAGCGGGGCAGCGTGCAGATCCTGCACGGTGGCCGTGAGTAGATCCGTGCCGCCTGTTGGGATGCTTGCGGTCGCGGCGCTGACGCTGACGCTCCCCGCGATGCCGCCCTCGATCCGGAAATGGATCGGTAGCGGCCGCCCATCCTTCACCACGATGAGATCGCCGGGCGCGACGTGTTTCGCCTGCCCTGGCTTGGTCG
>QHWF01000747.1 GCA_003222455.1 Acidobacteriota bacterium | reverse complement strand
AGATCTCGTTTACCCGTAGTGGAGCATCGCCGTCCGCTGTGCGCGGCAGCTGCCCCGGGATAGAGCGCGCAGCTTCAGCCTGGGGGAGTGAAATCATGCACATCCGCAACAGCTTCGCCGTCTTGGCTTTTGCCGTCCTGCCGGCTCTGGTTCTGCCCGCCATCGCGCAAGACAAGCCGTACAAGGAGGGCTCCGTCTGGGCACTCACATTTATCAAGGTCAAGCCGGGAATGTTCGACGTCTACATGCGCGACGTCGGGCCTATACGCAAGCAAGTCATGGACGAGGCCAAGAAGCAAGGCTTGGTCTTGTCATACAAGCTGTTTGGCGGTAGCTCGGCGAACCATGCGGACTGGGATGTACTGTTCATGGACGAATACAAGAACTGGGCCGCCTTCGACGGACTGACGAAGAAGTTCGAGGCCATTCTGGCCAAGCTCATCGGCAATGAAGATGTTCGCGAAATCGTCGGCGAGAAGGTGATGCAGGAACTCATCCTCCAGTAGTGGCCACGCGTCGCCTTCCATCGAGCGCTCGCGGCGGTATGGGACATCGTCCTTGAAAAGGGCTAACTCCTTTTTGTTCGCGCTCCTCTGCGGCGGTTTCCCGTCATCGTCGATGCCGGCTGCTCCCACCGGATGCGCGAGCGACCTCCGCTCCCCCATACCGAATTTTTGCGTGGTGACGCCGAACGTGATGTGGCGCGGGGCGAAGCCCGCGCGGGACGGCGCTGCATGGCTCATGCAACGCGGCGTGCGGACGATCGTGAACCTCGAGCTGCTCCACGACGATCGGCGTGCGTTCGGCGAGGCCAGGCCCACGAGCGCAGGCAGGCACGAGGCAGGCTACTTCCGCGTAGCAGATTGGGAGCCCAACGCGGTGATCGCTCCGGCTCTCCTCGACGACCACGTCGCTCATTTCCTCGCGGTCGTCGACAAGCAACCGAAGCCCGTCTACGTCCACTGCCGCTCGGGACAGAACCGCACGGGCGTGATGGTCGCCGCCTACCGGGTGATCGTCGAAGGCCTGAGCCGCGACGCGGCGATCGCGGAGATGAGGCGCTACCAGGGAATCTGGTTCAAGGCCGACTCCGCATACATCCGCAGCCTGTCGTCCGAACGCCGCGAGGAGATCCGCCGCAAAGCGGCCGCGTGGAGACCGAAACTGAAGCGCGATTCCAGGATAATCTGCGAAAAAGGAAAGTGTAGGGTTTCCAAGGGCTGAGTTTTTTCCGTCGCTTCACCAAGCTGGTGTTCAAGGGAGTCTGCCAATGAAAATCACACGAAACCTCGGAATGCTGTTGCTCGCCGCCTGGCTCATCCTGACCGGGCTGATACCGCTGCTCAAACTCAGCTTCTCGGGACTGGGCATGGTCATGGCGATCCTCGCCATCGCGGCCGGCGTCCTGATCGTCGTGGGGCGATAGAGCGCGAGCCCGCGCGTCGCCAGGGCGAGGCGCGCCCTCCGCCCCCCCTCGCGACCTCCGGCCCGCCGCCGCTCACAATCCCACGATCGGCGGCAGCGGAGGCGCGACCACCGGAGGCGGCGGCAGCACCACCGGCGGCAGGAGCGGAGAAGCCCCGCTGCCTGCGGTCACATCGAACGCGTCCACGGCGACATAGGCGCCTCCTGAGCTGCTCATCCCCGTCACGGTGATCAAGATCGTGTGACTCGCTGCCGCAAGACCTGAAGCCGAGAACACCGATTCGGAGGTGAGGCTGCCCGGCGCATTGGGGCCGGCCGTATTCACCGTGGTCGGTACGCCGCCGTCGATCGACACCGCGGCAATCCCGCAGACGTTGCACTTGACGCCGATCCAGCTCACCGCCGTCCCGGTGAAGGTGAACATCGCGGTGGAGGCGGCCACATTGGAAGCGACGATGCTGCCGCCGCTGAAGGTGCCGGTCTCCGCGCCGTAGCTCGTCCAGAAGCCGATCGCGGTTGCGGCGCTCTCCTCGAAGCGGGCCGTGGCCGGAGTCGGCGGCACATCGCCGACGAACTTCGCTACGAATGGGCCTGGGCCTGTGCTCTGGAAGGCCCCCGAGGTTGTCGGGAAGCTCGAGGGCGCACTGCCCGTCACGTAGGCGTTACCGGCGGCGTCCAGCGTGATCGCACTGACAAAAGCGCCGCCCATATAAGTCGAGTAGACAAGGGCGGACCCATCGGGGCTGAGTAACGTCATGTAGCTGTCCCAACTTCCGGGAGAGGTGGTCCGGGAGGCGCTGGTCCGGAAGGCGTCGGCAGTCGTCGGAAAATTCGTTGAGAAGGTGCTACCCGTTACCCAGGCGTTACCGGCAGAGTCCACGGCGATGTCGAGACCCTGATCTTCGCTGCTGCCGCCCAAGTAGCTGGAGTAGACCAGCGCGGATCCCGTGGGGTTGAGCTTGGTGACGAAGGCATCTCCTTCGAAGACAGGTCGGGAGTCGCTCCCGCCGTAAGTCCGCTGGAACGCTCCCGGGGTTGTCGGGAAGTCGGGCGAGCTAGTGTGGCCCGTCAGGTAGGCGTTGCGGGCCGCGTCCACAGCGATCCCCGAGCCCGACTCATTGCCGCTGCCGCCGAGGTAGGTGGAGTAGACCAGCGCGGAGCCGGCTGCATTGAGCTTCGTCACACCTGCGTCGGCGAAGCTGCTGTCGCCTGGGATGGTCTGAAAGGCCCCGGGAGTCGGCTGGACGAAGTAACTCGCAAGATAGGCGTTGCCGTCGGTGTCCAGGGCGATCGCGTTGACACCGGCGCCCATGTAGGTCGAGTAGACGAGGGCGGACCCGGCGGCGTTGAGCTTCGTCACGAAGCCCGAGACGGCGCCGGTGACGGTGAAGGTCGTGTCGAAGGCGCCCGGGGTTATCGGGAAATTGTTTGCACATCGTGTGGTTGGGGTGGAGCTTGTTTGAGCGCAGCCGGTGTGGCCCGCCACGTAGGCGTTGCCAGCTGTGTCCACAGCGATCCCGGAGGCCCCATCATCGTCAAAGCCGCCGAGGTAGGTGGAGTAGATCAGGGCCGACCCGGTGGCATTGAGCTTCGTCACGAAGGCGTCGGAAGCACGGAAGTCTGCTTGGAACGTGGAACCGCCGCCGAAGATCGGCTGGAAGGCGTCCGCGGTCGTCGGGAAGTCGGTCGAGTTAGTCGCGCCCGTCACGTAGGCGTTGCCGGAGGCGTCCACGGTGATCCCGCCGTTAGAATCACGACCACTGCCGCCAAGGTAGGTCGAGTAAACGAGACTCGAGCCGGTGGGATCAAGCTTGGCCACGAAGACGTCAACGCCACCGTTGCCGGTTGGCTGAAAGGCCCCCGCTGTCGTCGGCAAGGTCGAGGATCCAGTCCCGCCCGCCACGTAGGCGTTGCCGTCGGCGTCCACGGCAATGCTCCCAGCCGCGCCGATAAAAGTGGAGTAGGAGAGCACGATCGGATCGATGACCAGCGGCCGGGTGGTGTCGTACGCCGCCACCTCGAAGCCCACGCGCTTCGCGCCTTTGCGCACGTAGCTCCCGGCGATATCTTGCCGGATGCCGTCGATCTCCTGATAGACGATGGGCTTGTGCTGGCGTATGTCGCCGCCGGCCGCGCGCACCACGAGATCGCCCCGCGAATCGATCTGCACTTTGTCCGCGCCCTTGAAGGCGAGCACGATCTTCTTCGGGTCGACACCAGGTGCAATTACGAAATCGTATTCCAGTTGGCGCTGGTTGCCGTAGTAGACGAGATCGATGCCAGGATAAACGTTCCGGTAATGGACCTTTGCGTAGGTCGGGACGTTGGTGCGCCACTTCGCCGGATCTTTGCCGATGAAGTAGTTCGCCTTTCCCGTTCGCTCATCGAGGCCGCTCACCACGGGTTTACGCGCCGCGCCCACGAGGCCCATTCGCAGCGCGACGGACTTTACGGGCGCCTTTGCGTCGTGTTTCGCATCCGCATTGGGTTTCGCCAGCACCAGCACGGCTTCGCCTGAGGTGAGATA
>QHWF01000746.1 GCA_003222455.1 Acidobacteriota bacterium | reverse complement strand
GAGACTCGCGCCATGCTGCAGGGGTTCAGGACCGGCGTGCAGACCGGCATCGCGCTGGAAGTCGCCCAGCAGGCGGGCCTCAACATGGTCCTGAAGGTCGGCACGACGGAGGAAACCATCACCGTCAGCGGTGAGAGTCCGCTCGTCGAGACGCGTTCGTCCGCGCTCTCTGCCATCGTCCTCGAGAAGACGATCGAGGAGCTGCCGCTGAACGGGCGCAACTACATCATGCTCGCGACGCTGCAGCCGGGCATCGTCCAATTCACCGAGAAACTGAGCACGTCGCCGGCGCAGCGCGGCGTGTCGTTGAACATCAACGGCATGGGGGGACGATCGAACAGCTTCCTGATCGACGGAGCCAACATGCGGGGCTATGCCGGCATGGCGACGGTCACGGCGGCCGATTCGACGCTGGGCGTCGACACGATCCAGGAGTTCCGCGTGGTCACCAACGCGTTTTCGGCCGACTACGGACGCGTGATGGGGGGCGTCATCAACATCGCGACCAAGTCGGGCACCAACCGGCTCCAAGGGTCGGGGTTCGAGTTCTTCCGCAACAGCAAGATGGACGCGCGCAACTTCTTCGATGTGGGCGCGCCGCCACCCTTCACGCGCCATCAGTACGGGGGCGCCGTGGGCGGGCCGTTGGTGCGGAACAAGATCTTCTTCTTCGGGGGGGTCGAGCGGCTGCAGGAAGATCTGGGCACGACCGTCATCACGGCCGTGCCGACCTCTGCCGCCCGCGCGGGCACCGTCAATCCCGCCGTCAGACCCTACCTCGATCACTATCCGCTGCCGAACGGACGCGACCTCGGACCTGGCATCGGGCAGTACACGTACGAGTTCACGCGCGTGACGCGGGAGAACTTCCTGCAGGGGCGGATCGACATGGAGCTGTCCAACGAGGATTCGCTGTTCGTCCGCCACACGTACGACGGATCGCGGCAGGTGTCGCCGGTGGCGAGCGGCGTGATACAAACGACGGGGCTTCCTCAGTTCTTCACGAATTCCACGTCTGGCAACCATTTCTTCACGGCGGAGGCGAAGCGGACGGCCACCCAGAACCTGCTCAACACGGCGCGCGTTTCGGCCAGCGTGCTCACCTACGAGCAGCAGGCGGCCAACACGCTGGCCGAGGGGCTGCCTTTCGTTCCAGATGCGCCGTTCATGGGCCTGATCCTGATCGGCGGTCTGTCGCAACTCGGCAATTACGCCGCCGAGCCCTCGACTCAGAACATCGACTACTGGACGTGGAGCGACGACCTCACCTACACGAAGGGCAAACACCTGCTCAAGACCGGCGCGCTGGTCGAACATGCGTACGCCAGCAAGCTGACGACGGTCAATAGCCGAGGCACCTATACGTTTGCGAACCTGACGCAATTCCTGGCCGGCGTTCCGAGCCGCTTCCAGGGCAACGCACCGGGCCCGAAGTTCGAGCGCAAGCGGCCCAACACGCTCTTTGGTTTCTACGTTCAGGACGATTACCGCGTCACGTCGAATCTGACACTGAATCTCGGCGCGCGCTACGAGTTCTTCACGGTCCCGGCCGACAAGGACGGCCTGGACGCGTATCTGCCGGACATTCTCACCTCCTCTACCACGACTCTCGGCGGGCCGTTCGTCAATCCGTCGCTCAAGAACCTCGCGCCGCGCGTCGGCTTTGCGTGGGACGTGACCGGTGACGGCCGCACGGCCGTGCGCGGCGGCAGCGGGCTGTATTACGACACCGACGGTCCGTACAACAGTTCGCTCGGTGTCTCGATCCAGACGCCACCCTTCGTGCTGCCGGTCAATGTCACCGGCGCGGGGATTCCGTTCCCGACGCCGGTGTTCCCCACGGGTCCGACGGGCGGTGCGCTGAGCATGCGCACGATCGACTATCACATCAAGCAGCCGAAAGGGTGGACCTACAACGTCAACGTGCAGCGCGAGCTCGCGGGGAGTTGGGCGGCCATGGTGGGGTACGCCGGCTCTCGCGGGTATGACCTCGTGAACGCCATTGAAGGGAATCCCGTTGTGCCGGTCGTGAGAGCCGATGGCTCACTGTTCTTTCCGGCGGGCGCGCCCCGGCGCAATCCGGCGTGGAGCAGCATCGACTATCGGATGTCCGATGGACGTTCCACGTATCACGCCCTCCAGTCAAGCCTGATGAAGCGGTTCCGCGACGGGTATCAGGTGCAACTGTCCTACACGCTCAGCAAAGCGATGGACAATGCCGATGGGCAGCTCGGCACCGACGCGGTGACCTCGTCGGTCTATCCGCAAAATCCGTACGATCTGGAGGGGGAGTGGGCAGTCGCCTCGTTCGATGCCCGCCACGTGTTCTCAGCCAACGCCACGTGGGAACTGCCCGCGTTCCGCAACCACGCGGTGCTCGGAGGCTGGCAGCTCAACGGGATCGTGTCGCTCCACACCGGCTATCCGTTCTCGCCGTCGATCCAGACGCCGAACTGGTCGCGCAGCGGTAACACGTCGACCAACGCCGAGGATCGGCCCAGCGTGAAGCCCGGCACCGATCCG
>QHWF01000104.1 GCA_003222455.1 Acidobacteriota bacterium | reverse complement strand
AGCATTCCGCGGCCTTCGGTGAGCAGATTCGCAATCAGCACGATCGGACCCTTCATCTGGGCCAGCGCCTCCGACACGCCTCGCACGAGAAAGATCGGCATCAGGCTGGTATAGAACGACCCCGGTCCGATGGTGATGGCGTCGAATTCTGAAATCGCCTTCGCCACGGCGGGATGAATCGCGACAGGTGGCTCCAGCCAGATGCGCTGGACGAACCGGCCCGACGATTGTCCGGCATCGACTTCGACTTCGCCCCGCGTCAATGAGCCGTCGCCGTATTCTGCACAGACCGACGCCGACTGGACGCTGACCGGCCAGACCCGTCCACGACAGCCGAGCAGCGCACGCAGGCCGTCCACTGCGTCGAGAAAGTCGCCGCTGTAGCGTTGCATCATCGAGAGCAGCAGGTTGCCTCCGGTGTGACCGCCCAGACGGGCATGTTCAAGCGTAGGCAGCCGGGCCAGCAGCACGCGTCGAGCTTCGCGGGCGTTTCGGGCCAGTGCCAGTGCGCACTTCAGGATGTCGCCCGGCGGCAGCACACCGAGCTCGTCGCGCAACTGGCCCGAGCTGCCGCCGCTGTCGAACATCGTGACGACCGCATGCACGTGGAGCCAGGGGTTGTTTTTGAGCCCGCCGAGCAAGCTGGGCAGACCGGTACCGCCCCCGAAGCAACCAACATTCAATTGGCGAAGATGCACGCCCCTCATTCTATTGTAGGGGCGGCTCACGAGCCCCCTAGACATCCTCTAAAGCCGATGTCGGTGCGATTGAGACAAGGGTTCGGCTTTAGAAGCTGTCTAAAATGAGGATATGGCCACCGCGCTCAACAGGCTCGAGGCCGAGCTGCGTGACATTTTCGGCAGCCGGTTGCGATCGCTCGTCAGCTATGGCGAGCGCACGCGAGCAGCCCGCCACGCCAGCGCCGATTCGCACGGCGGCCGGCGTGCGGATCGTTCATCAGACGCTCGACTGTTGCGGGTGCTCGCCATTGTCGATTCGTTGACACGAGACGACCTGCGCGCCTGTGCCGGGCGCGTGGCAGGCTGGCATGACGCAGGCGTGGCGACTCCGCTGCTTCTCGCCGCCGACGAATTCGATCGCTCGCTCGATGCCTTTCCTCTCGAGTTCGGCGCTATCCTCGCCGACCACACCCTCATCGCAGGCGCGAACCCCTTCGAGCGGCTCACGGTTGACGCCGCCGACGTGCGGCGCGCAGTCGAGGTGCAGGCGCGGAGCCATCTGTTGCACTTGCGCGAAGGCTACATCGAAACTCGGGGCCGGGCAGATGCGCTCGCGGAGCTGATTGTCCGATCGGCGCCGGCATTCGCGGCGCTGGTCACGAGTGTCTCGCGGCTCGAAGGCCACGAGACATCCGATCCCGTCGCCGCCGCACAGCATGCCGAGGCGCTGCTCGGCATGGACAGCAACATCATGACGAAGCTCGCGGGCCTTGTGGGCGCGCGGCAGATCGCCTCGGCGGACGCGGATCGGCTGTTTCCTTCGTATCTCGACGCGGCACAGCGGCTCGTCCTGTTCGTGGACACCTGGAGCGCTCGATGAGTCGCGCGCTGCGCGCGCTGACAGAGAGAGCACCCCATCGATCTCGTGCCTTGATTCCGCTGGGAGCCCGTCCGAGTCACGACGAAGCGGCTCCTGAGAACATCACGATAGAACGCAAAGGTCGCAAAGGCCGCAGAGTCGGACTGCCTTTCTTTGCGGCCTTCGCGGCCTTTGCGTTCCGTCGGCGGCGTCGGCTAGACACGCTCCTGGTCGCCACGATCCTTCTCACTCCAACGGTCATCACCTCCAGTGCCCAATCCCGGGAATCGTTGCCCGAGCTGACGCAACCGGTCAACGACTTTGCCCACGTGATCGACCCGTCCAGTGCAGCGGAGATCGATCGGATATCGCGGGCGTTGCTCGCGGCCACCGGCGACACGGTCGTGGTGGCGACGGTCGAAACCTTCCAGCCATATGGCGACATCGCCGAGATGGCCGTGAAGATGTTCGAGAACCACGGTCGAGGGATCGGTGACAAGGACAAGGACAACGGACTGCTCGTTCTGATCGCAGTCACGGAGCGTGGCATCAAGATCGAAGTCGGGTATGGCCTCGAGCCATGGATCACGGACGGCTACGCGGGCGAGACGATCCGCCAGGTGATGGCGCCGGAATTCCGGGCAGGCCGTTACGGTGCCGGGTTGCGCGCGGGTGTCCAGCGATTGGTCGGGCGAATCGCACAGGGTCGAAACGTCAGCCTCGCAGGCGTGCCGTCTCCGGGTCCGGTCTCGCGGCCGGGCGGAAAGGCGGCGACACCCTTCTGGATCATCCTGCTGATCTTCTTCGCTATTCTGGTGGTCAGTCGCATCGGCGGCGGCCGCGGCCGGCGGCGCAGCAGCTTCTGGGGCGGCGGGCCGTGGAGCGGATGGTCGAGCGGCGTCGGTCCGTTTGGTGGTGGCTCGGGTGGTGGCGGCTTCGGCGGCGGCGGCGGTTTTGGCGGTGGCTTCGGCGGATTCGGAGGTGGGGGCAGCGGCGGCGGCGGAGCCAGCGGCAGCTGGTGAGTTCACAATGGGTACAATGCCACTATGAGGATTATGCGAAGAACCGCGGTGCTCGTTGCGATCTCACTCATCGTGCTCCCGCTGACGGGCTGCTCGTACAACCGGTTCGTCAACCAGGAAGAAGCGATTAAAGCGCAGTGGGCGCAGGTTGAGAACCAGCTGCAGCGCCGTAACGATCTCATTCCGAATCTCGTCGAGACGGTGAAGGGGTACGCTCAGCACGAAGAAGGCGTCTTCAAGGAAGTGGCCGATGCGCGCTCCCAGTTGCTGAGCGCGAAATCGCCCGAGGAAACGATCGCGGCGGCAAACCGCCAGACGTCTGCGCTCGGTCGGTTGCTCGCCATCGCCGAGAACTACCCGCAGCTCAAAGCGAACGAACAGTTCAATCGCCTGATGGACGAGCTTTCAGGTACAGAGAATCGCATCGCCGTCGAGCGCATGCGCTACAACGAACGGGTCCAGGACTACAACGCCTCGCGCCGTCAGTTCCCGGCGAACATGACCGCGAAGGTGTTCGGTTTCAAGGAATACCCGTATTTCCAGGCGCCACCGGATGCGAAGCAGGTGCCGAAGGTCACGTTCACGAAACCGTCCTGATCGGTAGGGGCGGCTCGCGAGCCGCCCCTACGTGTGTGAGTCCTCGTGGATCTCCCCCTCCCCTGGGAACGGCTGCTCTGGACTGCCGCTCCAGTTCGTTTGTTTGCCCGCCTGGCCGGCGAGCGTTACGTGCTCACCGACTTCCGGCTTGCACGTAGCCGCGGTGCAACCATCGCCGAGCTGGTGCTGCACGATATCGGCGACATTCACCGCACCGAATCCACGCTCGACCGGCTCCTCGGCACATCGACGCTCGTCGTCCACGCCAGGCGGCCCGGCGGTACCACCATTGTCTTGTCGGGGATCCGCAAGGGCACACAAGTCGCGGCGCTGCTGGAGCTCCTTTCGGGCGATCCAGGCGCCCGGATGGACAGCGAAGGCGTTCGCGCCGCCCTTGCCTGGACGCCCTATATTCAGCCCGATGCGTACCGGGAGGCGCTGGCGGCCTTCCTCGCCCTCGTCACGACGATGTGCGTGGTTATCGTGGGCCTCAACGGAAAGGCCACGCCGGTGATCTACGCCGCGGACGATCCCATCGTCCCGAACGGCGCGAAGCGAGATCGGCGCGAGATCGTTCGATTCATGGAGCAGGACGTGATGCCGTGGGCGCGCGTCGCATTGGGGCCGATTAAGGGCGGCGCCGATCGGGTGACGTGTGAAACGTGCCACGGCCAGAACGCCGCCGCGCGCGACTGGCAGATGCCGGGCGTTGCCGCGCTGCCGCAGTCCGATGTGACCCAGTACGGATGGGAAATCTACGGCGGCATGGACACGCAGATGCGCAATGCGATTTACGGCTATCTGGCTGAGTCCGACAAACAGGCCAGGGCCGCCTACATGCGCGAAGTGGTGATGCCGGGAATGGCGGGCCTGCTGCGCCGGCCGCCGTACGACTTCACCCAGGCCTACGATTACAATCGCTCGCATCATGCGCTCGGCTGCTACCACTGTCATCGCGTGAAATGAGCAGAGTTCCTGACGACATCACGATTGAACGCAGAGGCCGCAAAGGTCGCAAAGAAAGATCGTATTTCTCTGCGGCCTTCGCGCCTGCCAAGCCGTAGCTCGCTCGATTGCCGTCGAGCGAAGGTTGGGCCTTTGCGTTCCAGAGCGGGTCTACGTTCCTCTGGCCGGGCTTCAGCTATAATCGACGGCCACTCAATTTATTTCATGGCTGACACGAGGCCTGATGTTGCCGCTCGGCTTGCCGACCTGGAAGCCCGCACTCGCGAGATCGAGGCCGTCCAGCAGCTGATTCTTCGAATTCTGTCGACAACGAAGCCGCTCGATACGGTGCTCGAGCAGTACGGCGCCACCGAGACGCAGGCCCGCGCGTTCTACAAGCTGCTCGACGAGTTGGTCAACCGGGCGCGGGGACGGGAGCAGGACCGGCCGACCTTCGCGTACTTCCAGATGCAGCTCGAGAATATCTTCCCATCTCTTCGAAACGATCGCGAGTTCACGCGCCTGGTGATCGATACGTTGAAGATTGAGCGTGCGGCCTACCGCGAGCTGTCGTCGTATTGCGCAGCGTGCGGCTGGCCTGCGTGGACCTGACACGCCTCGGCAGCACACCCACAGGCGAACACGCTACAATGCATACGGCGCCACGAATGAACACTACAGCGATTCGGCCCTCCACGGTCCCCGCCGCCGCGCTTCTCAGTTCGTGGAATTCGTACCCGTGGAAAGATGGCGTGTGCCTCGACCAGCTCACCGCGCTGGATCGGGTGACGGTGCTCACGCGGAACAACGTGTACGAAATCGTTGTGGTGATGCCGGCGACGGGCGAAGTTCTCGTTCGCGGCGGCTCATTCTTTCCAGAATTCACGCCGGTCCGTCTTGCCGGATGCACGCTCGGGGGCAGCTTTCTCAAGCTGCGGAGCATCCATACCGGATTCCACATCGAGTTCGCCGTCAGCAGCGGCGTCATCATTACGAGCCCGGTCGGCATCATAGCCGTCGCAGGCAGCGACTCCGCACGCGGCATCATGTGAAGCCCGCTGACCAGCAGACGGCTTATCACGAAGACACGAAGCGTACGAAGGCACACGAAGAAATCCTGTACAAGGATGCTTCGTGGCCTTCGTGTTTCTTCGGCCTTCGTGAAGAGCCGTCGTCATCAAACGCCATTGTCTACTCTGCGGTTTCTTTGCGGCCTTAGCGGCCTTTGCGTTCCACGCCGGCGTCGGTTTGACGGACAGGTCCTAGCGCTGAGGTTCCAGCGTCAATGTCGCCTCGGTGTTCGCCCGGACGGCGCCGTCACTGAAGACGAGCGGAAAATATTCGCCGTTTGACCAGAGTCGCACGAGATCGGCGAAGTGCGGGCTGCCCGGCGATTCCGACTGCCCGGGTGCGCTGATGGCGCGAGAGCGATCCCAGTCATGCGGTTCCAGCACGGCCCGCACCGGACTGTCATCCTCTGGTGGACGAACGACGGGACCGATATTGAAACGTTGCCGTGCCGCCGCGCCGGTACCGAGCACGTGTGCGAAAACGGCCTGGCGGCTGATCGCCGCCGTCTCGCCGGCCAGTCCGTGCGCGGAAACGCGTCCCGCGGTGGGGTTGAACCCGTGGGGCAACGAGTCGGTGCGCAGCCAGCCGCTCCACTCACGCCCTCGTCGAATCGGCACCAACGCTGCGTCCTGAAATCCGACGTTCCCCTCCACGTCGAGGTAGAGCGCACGCCGGGCCGGCATCTTCCAACGGGCGAGAGCAGCGCGGAAGTCGATCCACGTGCGAGCACGATCGACGGCGAGAGCGGCCAGCTCCCCAGCGGCGCCCGGCTCGGTCCCACTCCACCGCACGGCATATTCGAGATTGTTCGCTCGATCAAACGCCACGACCGCGCCGTGGCGTGTGATCTCGGTCTCGTAGAGAAACGGATCGCCCCGTCCCTTGACGATGATCGCATCGTTGATGAGGGTTTTCGGACCCTTCATCGATTCGGCGTAGATATCCTGCGTATCGACATCGACCGGCGTCATCGACCATGCCACCCGCTCGTTGTGTCCGGCCGCAACACCCGGAAGCCATGGCGAGGTCACGCCGATGACGTTCCAGCCTGGCGCCTTCAGGTGCACGATGTAACGGAACGACGGATGGCTCAAATTGTGATGCGCGTCGCTGAAGGACAGGGATCCGCCGCGCGCGGCGGCCGCCTCGCCGTCAGATCTCGTCGCCGTCTGATCGGCGGCGACCGGCGCCGCCATCGTGGAAAAGAACGGCGGCGTTCCGACGCGGCGGATGGCATCGGCAACCACCGCGTGAAGCTTCGAACGGCGCACCTCCTCGATCGCGTCGCCGCTGGCCAGGAACGCATCGGTGCGGTTCAGCAGATCGGCCGGCAGCCAGAAGGCCGGCTTCCAGCCCGCTCGCACGAACTCGTCGGGTGGGTGTTCGAGCGCGCGCGCGACCCATGCGTTGATGCCGCGAACGAACGCAGTCGCAATTGTCTTCGTATCGGGCCCGTAGCTTGCCCATTCACCTTCGACGTCGCCGCGATACTGAAACCTGCGCGTCATGGCGTCGCGCTCGATGAAATTCGCCCCGAGCACTTCCGAGAGGCTGCCCTGCGCCGCGCGTCGCCAGAGATCCATCTGAAACAACCGGTCCTGGGCCTGCACGAACCCCTGCGCCTCGAACAAATCGTCCGGGGTCCGGGCGTAGATGTGAGGCACGCCCCACCGGTCGCGAACGATACGAACCGGCGCGGCGAGCCCGGGGAGGACGATGGTTCCAGACACCTGCGCGACCGGCGGTGGGGCGGGCATCGACGGGGATTTCTTGCACGCGCCGAGAATACCGCCGGAGCAGAGTCCGACGAGTGCCAGCCAGGGCGCGACCCGGATGCGGGTAGTGCGAGGAACGTGCACGTTCCGAGGGTACTCCCGTGGAGGCTACTTCCTGTTAGCAAACGGATCGGGCAGCGGCTTTCCGAGAATGAAACCGACGAACCATTTGGCGCCGATTAGCTTTTCGCCACGTGTGAGGTACGATTCGTGAACGTGGTGAGAGGCTAGAGCGACCTCAAAGTCTCTGAGCGCCTGCTCCAGATAATCTTGAATGGGCTGATTCATTTGATTGTGCTCTCCGCTTATCGTCAAAGGATAGGCTGAAAACCCGTCCTGCCTTTCCTGCCTGTCCTGCCCATCCTGCCCACCTGCTCTAGACTATGCGCATGGCGATTAAAGACGGGTTGCTGGCCGAATTCGATCATGAGATGGGGAAGACGAGGAAGCTGCTCGAGCGCGTGCCCGAGGAGAAACTCTCGTGGAAGCCGCACGCCAAATCGATGTCGCTCGGTGGCCTGGGGACGCACCTCGCGAACATTCCCTACTGGGGCGGCACGATCATGAGCGACGCGTTCTTCGATCTGGCCGTGAGTCCACCGAACGTCGAGGAAAAGCGGTCGCGCACCGACATCCTGGCGGCCTTCGACGAAAACACGAAGCAGACGCGCGCGTCGCTGGACAAGACTGACGGGGAAATGATGGCGCCCTGGGCGCTGAGACGAGGGGCGCACGAGATGTTCTCGATGCCGCGCGTGGCGGCGTTCCGCACGTTCGTCCTCTATCACATGGTCCATCATCGCGGTCAGTTGAGTGTCTATCTTCGACTCAACGACGTGCCGGTGCCGGCGATCTACGGACCGTCTCGCTTTACGGTTTGAGATTCAGATTCGCCAATCCCAATCCCATCCCATCCCAATCTTGAATTCCAATCTTAAATCTTGAATCTGCAATCTAAAATAATTACGGCACCAGCATCTGCTTCTCCTCGGTGACGGACTCGATTTTCGAACGGCTGAAGAAGATGGGGAAGTACTGCCCGCGCGCCCAGAGCTCGAACAGATCACGATAATGCGGGCTCGCAGGATCGCCCGACTGTCCGGGATTGTTCAAGCCGAGCGAATTGTCCCAGTTCTCGGCATCCGCAATGATCTTGAGCGAGCCGCCAGACGTCTGGTTGTTGGTGTTACCGGTTGCGCTCACAGTGTAGCCGTCGCCGCCGCGCGGATAGGGGCCGACGTTCAGCGTCGCGCGGAGGTCCGGAGGCGCAATCCCGGCCATCGGATGGCGGATGAGCGCGTGATGATATTTCTCCTGTCCCCACCGCCACACGTCGGTATTGTTCACGGCGGGGCCGAGCATCTTCGTCAACTCGGCAACCGCTTCGGTCAGGCTGCGAACGAGCAGCTCGTCGCGACCTCGAACCGGATCGGCACCGAAACGGCCGTCCGGGGCGTTCAACCAGTCGATCACCCGCTTCATGCTCGGCTGACCGATGAACAACTGCGCGTCTTTCGGCACGACGAGATCGCGCACGTTGGCTGATAGCCGCCGTTGCCACATTTCGTACAAACCGGCAGCGGCGGAATCGGCGTCAACGGCTGTAGTTCCAGGCGAGCAACGTTCTCGATGCTTTGTTGACGATGTCCGGTTGCATTTCGGCCGAAGTGCGGTCGCGGTCCGATCGAGCTCCGACTGAACGTCGACCTGCATCCGCGGACGCTCCGGCCGGCGCCGGAGCGCGGTCGATGTCCAGTCCGGCGCTCCGCAGCAGCGGCACCAGACTGCGGGCAGGCAGCGACACGTTGTCGTTCTGCAACCGCATCATGTCGGCGACGGTGTGCAGCCGTCCCGATCCGAGCACCTCGCTGATTCGCGCCGCGCGAAACGGATCGGCGCCCGTATAGTGCTGCGCTTCCTTGTATGGGTAATCCGGCGGGAACAGATAGTTGTTCGCCGTGACGATGTATCCCTTGACGGGATCAGCGGCGTGCGGCAGCGCGCTGATCGGGAGGAAGCCGTCCCACTCGTACCGGCCGTCTCCAGGCACCGGCACGAGACCAGACCAGTTCGGCCGCAGCGGCGTGATCGCGACAGCCTGATAGCCGATGTGCCCCTGACGATCGGCCCAGACCATGTTCTCCGAAGGAATACGACTGAACTTGCACGCCTCCGCAAATTCTTCCCACGTCTTCGCCTGATCCATGCGCAGGCTCGCGAGATACGGGGCGGACCCGGTTTCCATCCACGCCGCCCGTAGTGCGTACGCCTTGTGGTGGCCCGTGTCTTCGGACAGCACCGGACCGTGACGCGTGTATTTCAGCTCGACGGCGACCGCTGCCTCGCCTTTCACCGGGATCGTGTCCTTGACGACCCGCATGTCTTCCCATGCCCCACGGTACTTGTACTGATTCGGGTTGGCCGGATTCGTGTCGTAGACGTACAAATCTTCCGTATCGGATCCGAAAATCGTCAGTCCCCACGCGCCGTAATCGTTGTGACCGATCGACACGCCGGGAAGCATCGGCTCGCCGCCGCCGATCACGTTCCAGCCGGGCGCGACCAGGTGCACCCAGTAGCGCAGCGACGGCGCGCTCTGCGTCCGGTGCGGATCGTTCATCATCATCGGATAACCGCTCCCGGTCAGCCTGCCGCTCACGACCCAGTTGTTGCTGCCGATGTCCTGTCCGCGCTGACTGAGCTCGAGCGCCGATGGCTCCTCCGCCGCAGCTCCCGGCGCGAACGCCACAGGACGGCGAAACGCGTCGTACAACTCGAGAATCGAGCTCTGGATCAACGTGAGATCGATCGTCGGATCCGGCGTGATGTTCGGGTCGCCGCCCTGGAAGTACACGACGTCTTTCACCTTGTCGGCGCCGAGCAGGCGCACGGCCTGTGCCATCTTCACTTCCTCATCGATATTGGCGAGCAGCGCATTGTGGCGCGAGATCACGATGTCCGGCGTCCACGGCGCCGGCTTGATGCCGAGCAACTTGAATTCAACGGGCAATGATGCGGGGGCCTTCAGCGCCTCTTCGATGTAGGCATTCACGCCGCGGACATACGCGGTGATGATGGCTTCGCCGTGCGGGTGATACCAGTTCAGCTCCGTCTTGAGATTGCCGCGGAACATGTGCAGCCGCGTGCCGATATCGCGCTTCAGCTCTTTGCGGCCCAGCATGTCCGCCACGGTACCCGTCGCCTGCCGCCGCCACAGCTCGAACTGGAACAGGCGATCGCGCGCCGCAGTGTAGCCTTGCGCGAAAAAGAGGTCGGATTCGCTCTGCGCAAAGATATGGTTGAGCCCCCAGCGGTCCCTCAGGATGTCCACGGGCTGGCTGAGCCCCGGCACACGGAGCGTCAACCCGGCTGGCGCCGCATCGATTCCGATCGAGCCGGCGAGGGCGAGTAGCGCCAGAAACATCAATTTGCGCATGGGCGGGATGCTAACACAGCGCTATAATGTGCCCTCCCCGCCCTTTTCCTGGAGCGCAGTGTATGAAGCAGCGTTTTGCGTGGGCGCTCGCCCTTGTCGTGGTATGCGCCGCCTCTCAGATTTCGTTCGCCCAGCAGGCGGCGCCGGCGGCGCCGCCGAAAAAGAACCCGTATGTGAAGCTCTCCGAGCCTTGGCCCGAACCCGACGTCCTGCTGGCGCGGCGCACCGAAGCCGAAAAGCGTCCGCTGTTCGAAAAGACCGACCCGCTCGCGTTCACACTCACGGCGGATTTCAAGACGATCAACAAGGATCGGCGGCCCGAGAGCACGGCCCGCTATCCCGGCATCATCTCGGTGACCGACGAACGCGGCCGCGAGCAGACCATCAAGGTCAAGCTCAGTCCGCGCGGCCACTTCCGCCGGATGGCCCGCAACTGCTCGTTCGTACCGCTGCGCGTTGAATTGTCCGAAGCCGAAGTCGCCGGCACGGTCTTCGCCGGCCAGACGACGCTGAAGCTCGGCACGCATTGTCAGGACGACAAGGCCTACGAGCAGTACACGCTCCGGGAGTACTTGACCTATCCGCTGTTCAATCTCGTCACGCCGCGGTCGTTCCGGGCGCGTCTCGCGCGTGGGACGTACGTCGACGAGAAATCGCAGAAGCCGATGACCACGCGCTACGCGATCTTCATCGAGCACGAGAACGACGTCGCCCGCCGCATGGGCGGACGCATCGTCGAGCTGCCGCGGACCGAGTTCAAGGATTTCCACGCGGAGACCTTGAACACGATGATGTTGTTCGAGTACATGATCGGCAACACCGACTTCTCGCTGTACGCCAATCACAACGTCCGTTTCGTACAGGAGCCGTCGCGGACACTGTTCCCGGTTCCCTACGATTTCGATTTGTCGGGCCTGGTCCACGCACCTTACGCCATCCCCGATCGCCGGTTCGGGATCCGCTCCGTGCTCGACCGCCTGTACCGTGGACCGTGCCGCACGGTCGATCAAGTCGAGGCGGCCGCCACGGCGTTCCGATCGAAAAAGGACGACATGATCACGCTGGTGGAGGCCATCAACGAGGTGGACTCGTCGAATCGCTCCGAAATGAAGTCTTATCTCGAGGAGTTCTTCCGGGTCATCGACAAACCGTCCTCGATCAAAAGCCGGCTGGTCGACAGTTGCAAGGCCGCGCCGACGATGTGAACCGGCCGCGCGGAAGAACTGAAGCAGTGCAGACCTCTGCGCGACACAGCAGGCCTGAGGGCCTGCGCTAGCAGCCCGTGGTGAAAGTCCAGCGTCGCACCGAGGGCGGCGATGCGCCCGGATGGGCAAGGCGCGACGAGCGAGAATACCGGGAGTATTTGAACGAGGAGCGACGCAGCCAGCCGGGATGCAGCGCCGGCCGAATGCAGCTGGAGTTTCACCACGGGCTGCTAGGACCGACACGGCCGGCCTGACCACCTTCGCGCAAGGCTACGGTGGTCCGCCGTAGCTTTAGCGAAGGCGGAAGGCCTGCGCTACGACGATGACGAAGATACCCGTCGGATTCAGGTGGTCACTGCCGCCGGGCCGCCGCGAATCGCTCGCTTGACCAGGTTCCGCATCAGCGGCACCTTGTAGCCGTTGTGGCGCAAGGTGACGGCGCCCTCCACCGCCATGCGGCCGGCCATGTCGGCGGTCTGTTCGTCGCGCGGCTTCCCGACGATGGCGGCTTCGACGCTGGCGAGCCGCTTCGGCCGCGCCGCGACGGCGCCGACGACGAGACGCGCGCCGTCGATCCGGCCGTTCGCGAATTTGATCGCCGACGCGACATTGACGAGAGGGAAATCCCAGACCTGACGGTCGCGCACCTTCTCGAAGTAGAACTGCGCGCCCGCCCACGTGGCCGGAATCCGAATCGACGTGAGGATCTCGCCCGGTTCGAGCACGGTCATGCGCGTGATGTCGACGCCGGGCCCGACGAAGTAATGCTCGGCGTCCACGACGCGTTCGCCGCGGGCACTGCGGAGCACCATCTGCGCCTCGAGCGCGACGAGCGCCGGCGCCGTGTCCGACGGGCTCACCGCCACGCACCGATCGGCGTCGAGGATCGCGTGCTCGCGGTTGATCGCCGTCGGTGTGTCGGCGTAGCAGATGTTCCCGCCGGCGCGATAGCAATTCCATCCGCCGCGGTAGTACCAGCACCGCGTGTCCTGCGACACGTTGCCGCCAATCGTGCCCTGATTGCGAATCTGCGGCGAGGCGACCAGCTCCGCGGCTTCGGCGAGCAGGCCGAAACGATCGCGAACGAGCGGATGCCGCACGACCGCCGTGAGCGGCGTCATCGCGCCGATCTCGATGCCGCCATTCGCCTCTTTGATGCCCACGAGCTCGGGAATGCGGCTGAGATCGATCACCGAGCGCGGCTTCCTCAGTCGATCCTTCAGCCAGTCCATGCTGTCCAGGCCGCCGGCGAGGACCCAGTAGTCGTCGCGGTACTTGTCGACGAGCCGCACCGCATCGTCGATGGTCGTGGGCTGGAACAGCTCGAACGCCGGCAGAACGTCGCGAATTACCGCCATATGGGCCTCACTCCATTTCAGATTTCAGATTGCAGATAGCAGATTGCGGATTGCAGATTGCTAAAAATCCGAAATCCGCATTTGAAATCTGGAATCTGCATTTGAAATCTGAAATCTGCAATCTGAAATCTGCAATCTCACCATTTATATATGGGCCGTGAGCGGTTCCTGTATCGGCTTCCCCGCCTCGAGTGCCGCGAGCAGCGTTCCCACCATCACCGGCGCGCGACGGAACACGTCGTCGCCGACGGCGTCGGCAAGCGCGTTCAGCACCGCGCAGCAGCCCGCGGCGACCGGCGGTTCGCCGATGCCGCGCGCACCGACCGGCGTTTCCGGATCGGGAATGTTCACGGCGTCCCACGCCATCTTCTGCGGGGCATCGAGAATCGTCGGCGGCTTGTTCTGATGGAACCGCTTCGCCAGCGGCAGCCCGTAGTGCTGGTCGTAGACCCAGTGCTGGCCGATCGCGTGGCCGATGCCGAGCATCGACCGGCCGAGCACCTGGCCGCCGAGCGAGTGGGGATGGATCACCGTGCCGACGTCCGCGACCGCCACGTAATCGAGGATGTGATACTTGCCCGTTTCGACGTCGACCTCGACTTCCGCGAAGGCGCTGACAAAGGAATGTGTCGCTCCATCGCGCGGATACGTGTCGCGCGCCACGGCCATCAGTCCCTGGCCCGCCAGCGCCGTCGCCGAGCCTTTTGTGAAGGGGTTGATGTTCTGGGGCAGCTCGTGGCCGTCGTACTTGCCGCCGAGCTCGATGGCCTTCTGCGCCGCCTGCGCCAGCGTCATGCTGCCGCCGGGGCCGGACACGCGCTCGTTCGCAACTTTGTACGCTGCGGCGTTGCCGCCGTAGGTATGAGCGGCGATCTCCTGCAGCTTGGCTATCGCATCTTTCGCAGCCGCGTGCGCGGCCCGTGTATGCGCATGGGTGGTTTGACTGCCGCCTGACACGCAGCTCCACGGAAGGTTCCGGCCGGTGTGCCCCCACGTGAGCTCGACCTTCTCCCACGGGATATCGAGCATCTCGGCCGAGACCCGATGGCTATCGGTCATCGATTCCGTTCCGAGATTGCCGATCCCCGACTGGATGTACATGCGCCCGTCGGGCTTGATGACGAACAGGCCGTCGTAGCCGGTCGACCCGGAAACGAATGCGCTCGTGGCCACGCCATAACCGCGAACCTTCGAGCCCTGACGCTTGCCGCCCTGCGCCTTGCGTTCGTGCCAGCGGAACATCTCCGCGCCGCGATCCAGACTCTCCTTCACGAACGCGCTCGTCGCGTACGCACGCTGACCGCGCGGATTCACCGGACCGAACTTCGCCTTGCCCTCCGGCGCGTTGATGCGATGAATGGCCACTTGATCGATACCGAGCTTGCGCGCGGCCTTCGTGAGAATGGGTTCAGTCAGGACGATGCCCTGCATGCCGCCGGGCTGACTCTGTGCCCGCCGCGGCGGCGTGTTGGTAAGGACCGAGACGCCGCGCCACCGCATCGCTTCCGGTTGATACAGCAGCGAGACTATACGGCCGGCCATACCGGTATCGCCCTGCGCCTCGTACGGTCCGTTCTCGTTGATCACGAACATGTCGAGCGCGGTAATGCGGCCGTTCTTGCCGAAACCGACCTTGAGCCGGCCGTGCATACCCGGACGGGCACCGCCGATGGAGTACTCAGTCTCAGCGTCGATGCGCATCATCACCGGTGCGTTCAGCTTCTTCGACAACAACGCCGGGATAACCGCCGTGACCGTCCCTGTCGCTTTACTGCCGAATCCGCCGCCGGTGTACTCGCTGATCAGCACGATGTCTTTCTGATCCAGATGCAGCCAGCGTGACATCGATCCGACCGTCTGTACGACACTCTGCGTGGAGCAGTGAATGAACAGCTTGCCGTTCTGCCAGTACGCCATCGCCGTGCGCGGCTCGAGCGTCTGGTGGCTGGTGTTCGGCGTGACGAACGTCTCGTCGAGGACGAGCGCTGCATTCTTGAATCCGGCGTCGACATCGCCGTACGACCATTCGTCAGGCGTCTTGCCCATCGGCAGCCGCCCCTGGTCGTACTCGGCGAAGTCGGCCGCAGTCCATTTCAGCTCCTCGATCGCCGGCGGCGATGGAGGCTGGCCCTGTGCCGGCGGCTTCGGTTTGCCCCAGACGTTCCCTTCCAGCCGCGCGTTCGGTCCGCCGGGCCGGAGGCTCACCAGCGGATCGACGACGAAGGGAAGCGGTTCCCAGTCGATCTCGATTTTCTCGATCGCCTCGACCGCCGTGAGCTCGTCGATCGCAGCAACCGCCAGGACCGGCTCGCCTTGATACACGGGTTCATTGCTGAGTGCCTTCTCGCCCTTGGTGTTCGCCGCGATCCGCTGTCCCAGGTCGGTGACGACATCGGCGGGTGCCGGGAGATCGTCGGCCGTCAGGATCCCTTTCACGCCGGGCATCGCGAGCGCTTTGCTCGCGTCGATGCGCTTCACGCGGCCATGCGGCAGCGGGCTGAGGAGCAGCTTGCAGAACAGCATGCCGTCGGCACGAAAGTCCTCGGCATACTTGGCCTGGCCGGTCACCTTGGCGACGATGTCGGGCGTCGCGTAATTCTGGCCAATCAATTTGTTTGCCATGTTGTCAGCCTCGCATCAGCTCGGCACCCCGCATCAACGCGGTGAGAATCTTGTCGTAGTCCTGGCAGCGGCACAGATTGCCGGACACGCCGTGAGCGAGCTCCTGCCGCGTGGGATTCTTATTCGCCTTCAGATATCCCGTTGCGGCCATCACGAATCCGGGCATGCAGAACGCGCACTGGAAGCCCTGCTCGTCGACCACGCCCTGCTGCACCGGCGAGAGCTTGCCGGTGGCCGCGTCGGCGAGGCCTTCGATGGTGACAATCTTCTTTCCGCGCGCGCGATGCGTGAGGAATGAACACGAATAATGCGGCACATCGTCGATGAGCACGGTGCAGGCGCCGCACTCGGCGCGGTCGCAGCCGATTTTCGTGCCCGTGAGCCCGAGCTTGTAGCGCAGCGTCATCGCCAGCGTTTCCTGCGGCATCACGTCGATGCGGCGGTCCTGGCCGTTGACGGTGAGCGTGATCAACCGCTCGACGGCGCCCGCCGCCGACGGCTGCCCGTGCACCGTCGCCGTGCGGAACAGGTAAGCCGAGGACGATGCCACCGCACCTGCGGCGATCACACCTTTAATGAAGTTGCGTCGTGAGAACCCCTGAGGCGTGTCTTCGGTCATCGTTCGAACCCCCAAGCAGGAGAACCGTACAGGACTATGACCGACCGAAAAGGTGAGGATAACACACGTCAGGCTTGCTTTTACCGCGCTGTTCCGGCAACCGCCTCCTCGACCGAAAATGTCCAGTCCAGGCGATCCGACTCGACCATCAGGTAGAACACGTGCGGATCCTGGTTCACGAAGCCGACGCCGCTGCCGGTCCCGCGATAATCGACCACAGTCTCCAGTAGCCGGCCGCTGATGGCGCTGTGAGCCGTCATCCGAAAAGCGCCCGCGCCGCCCGGCTCCTGGTGCGTGGTTGCCCAGCGGATCCGCAGCGCACCGCTGTCGCTCGTGAACGACTCGGTTTGACGGTTGCCGTGGCCAGACCATGACCCGACGCTTTGCCAGACCACCACCTGCCTGGGCGTTTCATCAGTCTGGTGTGCCTGGCCGCGACACGCAGCGGCCATCAGACCAATCGCCAGCGTTACCAGCAGACGACGCTTCATGCCGCGCCGCGTGGGCGCGCCGACGCTGATTGGGCCTCTCTCGCGGTCCTGATGCGATACTTGATGACCAGGCACATGGACAGCATTATTGTAGACGCCCTTAATTAACAGACGATCACTTTAACGCGCCGAGATCACGTCGCCCGGCGCTCGAAAGGCGGTGGAGACGCCGCCATATTGGAGCCCGGGGCCGTACCGATTCGGGGCTCGCGTCCCAAGCCGACCTCAGTGGACCGGCCCTGAGAACGTCACCGAACCCGGCCCCATGGGGCCACTCCATTCAATGGCCATTCGCCAGGTCCCCGCCATCGACAAGTCGCTGCTTGCTTCATACCGGCCGACCCCGTTCGTTCGTGTGACGTCGATGCGTCCGAGCATCGGCATGCCCGCCATCGGCATTGTCGCGTTGCCTTTGACGGTCCCGACGTCCACGAGCGTTCCTTCCGACGCCGACCTGAACTCGATCACGAAGGTGTCCTTGCCGTGACGAATGGCATCCCGAGGAGACAGGAGGACCACGTCCACCATTCCCGATCGAACTCGCTGCACTTCGGTGAGCTTCCCAGAATCGTTTCCGCGGCCGCAAGCCACCACGGCCATGGCCAGAAACGCTGTCAGGACACAGATTCCAGCTTGTCGCGTCATTTAGGCGGACACTCGCAGCCGCTCTCCTGCTGCCGTGCGACGCCGCCACCAGCGACGAATGTCCTCGCTGATCACAAACAGGCACGGGGTCATGAACAAGACGTGAAGGCTCGAGCTCACCATCCCACCGATGCTGGGCGCCGCGATCGGCTTCATGATTTCCATCCCGGAGCCGGTCGCAAACATCACCGGCAGCAGCGAGAGGACAATGGCTGCGACGGTCATCAGTTTGGGCCGGAGCCGTGTTGCCGACCCGTCGATCACGGCATCGATATACGACTGATCGTCTCGCCGATTGTCGAGGGCGGCGCGAATGAAGATCACCATGATGATCCCGGTCTGAACCGCGACGGCAAAGAGCGAAATGTATCCGACCATCACCGCCGTGGTCATCGAGTAGCCGAGGATCCATTGCAGGAACACGCCGCCGACCATCGCGAACGGCACCGACAGGAGGATGAGGATTGTCTCCGAGACCGATCGGAATGCGACGACGAGCAGACCGCAAATGATCAGCAGTGTGAGCGGAACGACCAGCCGCAGGCGGGCGCGTGCCGCGGCCGCGTACTGATACAGACCGGTCCACTCGACTGCATAGCCGGTTGGAAGCGTCAGGTTCTTCGCGAGAAACTGCTGCGCGGTGTCCACATAATCGGGCCCGGTCACCTTCTGGAGATCGACGTAGATATATCCGGCGAGCTTGCCGTTGTCGTTCCGCAGCATCTCCGGCATCTTCCGCACCGCCACGTCGGCGACGTCGCCCAGCGGGACGGCTCGACCGTCCGCAGTGACGACGGCGGCATGTCGGACCTTGGCCAGCGTATCGATGTACTCCGGCGAATACTGCAGGTTCACCGGGACGGTCGCGCCACCCGATTTCACACTCGCAATGTTGTCGCCGCCAATTCCATAGCGGATGGTTGTCATCGCCTCGTCGACGGTCACCCCGTGCGCGGCCAGGCGTTCGAGATCATTTCGAACGTCAATGTAATAGCCCTCTGAAATACGCTCCGCGATCACCGATTTCGTGCCGGGCACATCACGCAACAGTGTTTCAATCTGCTGGGAGAGGTCTTCGATAATCGCGACGTCCGGTCCTGTGACCTTGACGCCAACCGGTGTCTGGATGCCGGTCGTCTGCATCATGACCCGCGCCCGGATCGGCTGAACCCAGGCGTTCACGTATCCCACGGTCTCGACGGCTCTGTCCATCTCCGAGACCAGCTTCTCCCTCGTCATGCCTTTCCGCCACGTGGACTTCGGGTGGAGGAGCACGGTGGTCTCGATCATCGTGAGCGGCGCCGGATCGGTGGACGTGTCGGCTCGTCCAATCTTGCCGAAGACCCGTTCGACTTCGGGAAGCGCTTTGAGCCTTTTGTCCATCTGCTGCAGGACCCAGCCCGCCTCGCGGTTTGGCAGTCCTGGCAGGGTCGTCGGCATGTACAGGATCGAGCCCTCGTCGACTTCGGGAAGAAAGTCCTGCGGGATGTTGCGCACGAGCAACGCCGCCGGAATCAACACGAGCAGACCGGCAGCCGTGAAGGGGTATCGATA
>QHWF01000745.1 GCA_003222455.1 Acidobacteriota bacterium | reverse complement strand
CTGCCGCAGCGTGAGGCCGAGACGCCCGTCCGTGGCGGACGAGCTTTCAAATGCCAGACACCAGAGGGCACGAACAACTTGACAACGCCACAGCGGGAGCCCGTCTGAGTCGGCCGAGTGCGGGACACTACGCGCACGCCATGCACGCGTCAGCTCTTCGCGATGCGACTAATGCGGCACGACAACTTGAGCGCTCACCACCGTCACGTTCGACGAAGCGTCGGTTGCGCGGTACGTGACCGTGTAGATTCGGCCGGCACCGGTGCCCGATCGTTCGGCGCGCAGCAGGAACGCGCGATCGTCGGTTCCAACCGCCGCGTCCTGAATGTCGCCGCTCGTATTGCCGTCGCCGAGGCCGTTGTCGGGCTCGTTGCTCACCGCCGCGATCAGTTGAATCGACGGCGCCGCGTCGCATGCATCGGTGACGGTGACCGTCGCGCCGATCGGCACCAGCCGGTGATCCGGCGGCCACAGAGTCGATGGCGCGACTGATACCGACAGTGCAGGCGGCGTGGTGTCCGCGACGGTCACGTTCACCGCGTCGGTCGAGCTGCCGCCGAAGTTGTCCGAGACGGTTAACGTGAACGTGTGCGTGCCGAGGCCGAGCGTCGCGTGGACGATCGGCGTCGTGCCGACGACGACGTTGTTCGAGTCGCGCCACTCGAACGTGAGCGAGTCGCCGTCTGGATCGCTCGACGCGGAGCCATCGAGGGTGACAGCGGTGCCCGTCGACGCCGTGCACTCATGTGTCTGATCGGCGCCCGCGCGCGCGATGGGCGGCTTGTTCGCCGCGAGCAGGACGATCGACGCTGCACCGCTGCCGCCGGCCGGCTTTCCGACAATCAGATCGTCGGGGCTGTCGCCGCCGAGATCGTGTGTCGCCGCGAGTGACCATCCGAACCCGCCGTCGGTCGACGCGGGGCCCGAATCGACCACCGACGCCAGGGTGGCACCCAACCACGACAGCAAATAGATTCTCCCGCTGTCCGGTGCGCCGACCCACAAGTCGGCGTGGCCGTCGCCGTTCTGATCGCCGACGTCGGCGATCGTGAAGCCGAACGACGCAACACCTGCCGGCGCGGAGATCGTTCCGGCGGACGCGCCCGTCTTGCCGTTGATGAGGTGCACGATTCCTTTGCCAGCCTCGCCGATCGCGTAGTCTTCGAATCCATCGCCGTTCTGATCGCCGACTGCCGCAATCCCCGAACCGAAGAGATCCTGATCGGCTGGCGTCGGATCGGCGTGTGTCCGCAAGATGGCGCCGGTGGCGCCGGAGACGAGATACACCCTGCCGGCGAGGACGAAGACGTTCGGGTCGGGATTCACATCATGAAACGGCGCCGACACGAGGAGATCGCGGCGACCGTCGCCGTTCAGATCGCCAATCGACGCCAGTCGCTGTCCGAACGACGGGAACTGTTTGCCGCCGGGCTCGTCCACTTCCCACAGCACAGCGCCGTTGCTGCCCGAGAACGCGTAGACGCGGCCAATGGACGAAGGCGACCCGGTCGGCACCATACCGACCGCGACATCTGGAACGCCGTCACCGTTGACATCGCCGAGCGACGCGACCGAGACGCCGAATCCGGCGAACTCGTCGCTCGGTATCAGCAAAGGCTGGATCCGGCGGCGGACACGGCGGCAGCGCGCAGGGCAGCGGAAGCGGCCCCGGCACCGGACCCGGCGCACCGACGGCGATATCGTCGACCCCGTCGCCATTCACGTCGCCGGCATTCGCCACGGTGTAGCCGAAGAGATTGCCCGTTCCGTTCGGATCGACCATCGTCCTGAGGACGGCGAGCGTCGCGCCGGACAGCATGAAAACGCGATCCGCGCCAGGCGCGCCGACGATCAGATCGCCGGCGCCGTCGCCGTTGACGTCTCCGAGGCCAGCGACCGATTCGCCGAAGCGTGCGCCGGCAACCGACGTCGGCGTCGAAATAGGAAGCACCGTGACGCGCAGGACCGCCGCGGCAACCACGTGCGCCGTCAGCGCAACCAGAGCCGCCACGAGACAAGCGCCGAGCAGGCGAACGATGCGGAACCGCTGGTGGGTCATGACGCGCGCTATTATGCGCCGCGCCAGCGGCTTCGTTCTAGTCGCGAAGTGGCGAGTGATCCGACTGGCTCAGGGCCAAAACGCAACATCGGTCACCACTTCGGCGTTTTCCAAGACCTATCCGATCACTCGACCAATCGGGGACTTGACGCCCGCCGAGCAGCGGGTCCATAGGCACATGGACGGCGGACGGGGGCCAATGGGACGCATAGATTCGTGGCGATGTCGCCGTGTCGGGTTCATCGGTCGTCGGAGGCGACTTGTGATGCAGCCACTCGCGCAGGTCTGTCGCCGCGGTAAAGTGAATTACTGAAGCTTGGCGGCCTGCTCGGCCAGCAGTCGGGCGATCAAGGAATACTGCCGTATCGGATGCAAATCGCCCGACGTGAAACCACTCACATCGACAAGCGCGACCCGTGGCAGGTTGGCAGCAACGGCATGTTGGGCGACACGGATCCTTTGCCAGTCTGACGGTTCGTCACACGCGGTGGCCGTTCCCCCCTCTGACATCTCTTCGCAATAGCGTTGCAAACCCACGACGACGACGGGCATTTCAGGGGCGTGGAAGTCCGAGCGCAGCAATTGAAAGAAACATCCCAGACGCTTCGCGTAGGTCGAGATGGGGGCCGGATCCTGGATGATCGCTTCGGTCTCGCCCTGCCACCAGATGACCCCAACAATCCGGAGGTGCGCGGCCCGCAAGCGTCCCAGCTGATCTTCGTAACAGTCTCCTCCACGCTCCCAACACGCTAAGTCGCTGCCGCCGACCGCGGCCGCAATAATGCGCACGGGACGCCGTCGCAGCCTCGAAAGTGTGGCGGCGAACTCACCCGCGACCGCTGAAAACTTACCGGCGCGCTTCAGGGACGTCCACACCGGGATGTTGAATCGAGGGTCGTGACCGAATTGCTGTACCTCGACATGTTCGGCGCCGCGCGGTGGCCTGTCGGCGAAGACTTCCATGTTGGATTGGCCGGCCGCCAGCCAGATTTCGGCCTCGACACGCACGTCGAGCTGGCGTGCCGTCGGCCGACTCGAGGCGCAGCCAACGAGCAGCAGTGGCGCCAGCAGCAGAACCCGATGGGCCATCCAGCAATGATTTTAGGCCGTTGATGCGCAAAGCCACCGGCCTGCCGGCCGTAGCTTTAGCAGAGGCGGGTTCGAATCGAGCTTGAGCCTAAATTTCACGAGTTGGAACCGGATTGGCGAATGGCTCAGACGGGTGGAGGCGATTCGATACGCTGCCTGAGTGCCGTGGACGAACACTAGTACTAGTCCGCTCTGAGCACCACGTTTGGGTCCAGCCGCGACGCGCGCCACGCGGGCAGCCAGCACGCCCCGGCGGCAACCAGAGTAATCGTCATAGTCACCGCCGCCAACGTTGTGGGATCCGTCGGCTGGACGCCGAACAACACTGACCCAATCAGCCGATTCAGTCCAAGCGCACCTGCTAGTCCAACGACGACGCCGATGACGGTGAGTTGCAGACCCTGCTTCATCACCAGCGCGAGCACGCTGGAACGGGCCGCGCCGAGCGCGATGCGAATGCCGATCTCGCGCCGGCGCTCCGTCGCGAGATAGGAGAGAACACCGTACGTGCCGATGGCCGCAAGAAGCAGCGCCAGTCCGGCGAACGCGCCCAGCAGCTGCGCCAAGAGCCTTGGCCGGCGAATCGATTCCGCGAATACCGATTCCATGTCGCGGAGACGCACGATGGGAACAGCGGGATCTACTTCCCGCACGAGTCGCTCAAGTGTCCGTGACAAGGCGGCGGGCGGCAGGATCGTCCGCAGCACCACGTTCATCGTCGGCGCAGCCATCGCAAGCTGGTCGAGAGATACGTAGAGTTCGGTTCCCGTGTCTTTCTCGACGCCGCTCTGCTTGACGTCCTTGGCCACGCCAATCACCGTATGCCAGGAGTTACCGCCAAAGCCAATCGCCGCACTGAGGTTGGGCCGCACACGTTGCCCAATCGGGTTACGCCCTTTCCAGATCCTGTTCGCCAGCGTCTCGTTGACGATGACAACCCTGGCTGGTGACGTCGCATCGGCGGGCTCGAAGCTGCGGCCGGCGACGATCGGCACGCCCATCGTCTGGAAATAGTCGCCCATGACGAATTGGTAGTAATCGACGATCTCAACGGCGCTGCCGTCAGAGGCGGTGTGGTTCTCGATACGGGTAGGGATGGCCTCTGGAGATCGATTCGGCGGCAGACCCGACATGACGGCGGCCCCCTGCACGCCTGGTGCAACCCGCAGTTTATCGAGAAGGCGTTGATACGCCGGACCGCGCGTGTCGGGGTCGTATGGCTCTGCCAGCGTCATCGAGAACGTCACCAGGCGCGATCGATCGAATCCCGCATCGACGCTCGTGAGGTTGTAGACCGTTCGCACCAGCAAACCCGCGCCAATGACGAGCATCACCGCCAGAGCGACTTCGACCACAACGAGCGCGCGGCGGACATGATGGCGTCCAGCGCCGCTGGCCCCCCGGTCCCCGCCCTCCTTGAACGCGGTCACGAGGTCATTCATCCGTCCCT
>QHWF01000103.1:17250-21919 GCA_003222455.1 Acidobacteriota bacterium | reverse complement strand
CCGTTGAACAGATGGCCGAAACCGCCGACGCCATCTGGTCCTCATTGGAGCGAACCGACTGGCTGGAGGCGTTTGCCGCTCACCCGCGAATTGGGGCAGGTGGGGCAGGTGGGGCAGGTGGGGCGGGTGGGCCAGGTGGGGCAGGTGGGGCAGGTGGGTCGGGGACGTCTCGGATGGTAGCTGGGTCCGACTGGTCTGAGCAGGAGCAATCGGGTACGCGGTCGGCGAATGACGAACAGCGGCAGCGACTGGCGGCGGGAAATCGGGAGTACGAAGCGCGTTTTGGCTACATTTTCATCGTGTGCGCTACGGGCAAATCTGCCGCCGACATGCTGGTGCTGCTCGAGCACAGGCTTCGGAACGATCGCGCACAGGAGCTTCGAGTGGCGGCCGGCGAACAGCGGAAGATTACGCGCCTGCGTCTGACCAGGCTGCTCGACGAGTGAGTGATGATTACGACCCATGTGCTGGATCTCGCAAATGGTCTGCCTGCTCGAGGTGTGTCCGTCGTGCTCGAAGTCGAAGTCGAACGGAGCAACGAATGGAAGACGGTTGGCCGCGGAGCGACGGACGAGAACGGACGTCTCGTCACGCTCGCACAGGGCTGGGATCGTGCGCCGGGGACCTATCGGCTCACGTTCGACCTGTGGGGCTATCATCGCGAGCGCGGGCTCACGCAGCCGTTCTTTCCTTCGGCGACGGTCACGTTCACCGTCCACGACACGGCCGAGCATTATCACGTGCCGTTGTTGATCAGCCCATTCGGGTACAGCACGTATCGTGGAAGCTGATGAGGGGAGGGAACGGAGGGAACGGAGGGAACGGCAACGGAGGGTACGGAGGAAACGGTATTAACACAGAGAAACGAAGCAACAGAGGTAAACCGGAGAAATCTGTTGCTCTTCTCCGTTTCGTTTCCGTTCCTCCGTTCCTCTGTGTTTTACCGTTTCCTCCGTTCCCTCTGTTCCCTCCGCGTGGTAACGATGCCTGAACTGAGCTGGAACCGTTACGGCAAATGCCGCGTTCGCCTCGTCAGGCTGCGGCGATCTCGCGATCCACACGATATTGTCGATGCAACGGTCGACGTGCAGCTCGAAGGCGCGTTCGAGCCGGTGTACATCGAAGGCGACAACGCGTCGTGCCTGCCGACCGACACGATGAAAAATACGGTGTACGCGATCGCGAGGCACGATCCGATCGGTCACATCGAGGCGTTTGCTGTGCGGCTTGCCGATCATTTCATCGCGAAACCGCGTGTGTCCCGTGTCCGCGTCAGCGCGCTCGAGCAGCCGTGGTCGCGAATCTCAGTGAACGGCTTTCCGCATCCGCATGCCTTCGTGCAGACAGGCGGCGAACAGTGGACGACAACCGTGGTCCGCGACGCGAAGGGCGCCGATGTCGCCTCGGGGTTGACCAATCTGGTCGTGCTGAAGACAACCGATTCGGCCTTCGAAGGCTTTCCGCGCGACGAGCTCACGACGCTGCCTGAAACGACGGATCGCATCCTGGCCACCTCCGTCACGGCGACCTGGAAATATCGTTCGGCGAACGCGGATTTCGGCCTGCGGGAGCGCGTTCGGACGGCGCTTGTCGAGACATTTGCCGCGCACGCGAGCCAATCGGTCCAGCACACGTTGTACGCCATGGCGGCAGCCGCCCTGGCGGCGTGCGACGACCTGCAGGACATCACGATCAGCATGCCCAACCGGCATCACGTGTTGGTAGACCTGAAGCCGTTCGGGCTGGACAATCCCAACGAAGTGTTCGTGGCGACTGAAGAACCCTACGGCTTGATCGAAGCGACCGTGCGAAGAACCAGGTTTTAGGCTCTTGGCTCTTGGCTCTCGGCTGTTGCAATATGTTCAAGTGACGGATGCCGGACCGGAGCCTAACTTTACTGGTCACGCGGACCCGGAACGAGCGACAATAAGGACTCAGACCACAACAAACGAATAAGGACGGCCGTGGACGGAGGAGCCACCGTCCAGGCACCGAAGCCTGGCCCAAAGCCCAAAGCCGAGAGCCCAAAGCCCAAGGATGACGAACATGGACCTGTCGACCACATTCACCGGGGTAAAACTTCAGAATCCATTTCTCTTGTCGTCCGCTCCGCCCACCGAATCGGAGTCGAACATCCTGCGAGCGTTCGAAGCGGGCTGGGCCGGAGTGGTCACGAAGACCATCGGTCTCCACCCGGTCGTCAACGTGGTCGGGCCCAAATCGAAATTCCTGCGCGCCGATGCCAATTCGTCCCGGCTCTCGATGAACAAGCGGCCCGGTGCGGCGCTGCACTCGTCATGGAACTGGGAGCTCATTTCGGACAAGACCCTGGACTGGTGGGTGCCGCGCCTCGGACGGATCAAGCGTGCGTTTCCGGATCGGGTGCTCGTTGCGTCGATCATGGCCGGCTCCGGCAGCGATACCGAGCTGCGGTGCTGGCAGCAGCTGGCGGTCGCGTGTCAGGAGCAGGGCTGCGACGCGCTCGAGCTGAACCTCTCGTGCCCGCACATGGACCGGCCCGACATGGGATCCAACGTAGGCCGCGACAAGGAGCTCGTCTCGATCGTGACGAAGATCGTGAAGGATGTCGCCACCGTTCCCGTCTGGGCGAAGCTCACACCCTCGACGACCGACATCGTGCTCGAAGCCCGCGGCGCGTTCCTCGGCGGTGCCGACGCCATCTCATCGTCCAATACCTTCACGTCGCTGCCGCTCATCGACCCCGACACGCTCGAGTTCGAGATCAACGTCGACGGCCTGGTCTCCACCGGCGGCCTGGGCGGGCCGGCCATCCTGCCGCTGTCGCTCGCGAAAATCTCACAGCTCACCCAAGCCTTCCCCGACAAGAGCTTTTCCGGCATCGGCGGGATCTCGACGTTCGACCACGCGTTGAATTACTTTCTGCTCGGGTGCGGCACCGTGCAGGTCTGCACCGCGGCCATGCTCGATCATGCGGTCGGGCCGAATGTCATCCGTGAATTGACGGAGGGACTGACGCGCTTTCTCGACAAGCAGGCCGTGAGCGGCTGGACGCAGGTGAGGGATTTCGTCGGGCTCCGCCGCGACCGCGTGGTCGCGCAGTCGAAGATTCGCCGCCCGACTGAGAAGGACTACCGCGGGGGGTACCACGCAGAAGGGTACGCGCCGACAGACGAATCCGCCGGCGTTCAGCGGGTCGTTGGTAAGTGAGGGATGCAGTTCCTGGCCGTCCGTCCGAGTAATCGACACAGAGGTGGCGGAGAGCTGCCCTTCACCCCGACGTCCTGCGCTGCAGAATCCTGACGAATGAACGGCTCCGAAGCTCGTCGGGCGTGAGGCCGCTCATCTCGATGGCTTCCTGCTCTGAGATCGCGCGACAGTTCAAGGCGCGCAGAAAGTAATTCAGCAATCCCTGTCCCGTGGCGGCATCGTCGAACACGTGGCCGACGAGCGTCGCCTGCGCCGCCTGCGCGACGAACTGCTTCAGCCGCTCGGACGCGGCGTCGAGCCCCTCGAGAAAGAACGCGTAGACCGCGGCGTACCGGCTCGGAAGCTGCGCCGGATGCAGATCCCACCCTTGATAGAAACCGGTGACGAGCGAATGGCGCGCATGCTCGAAGTGCAGGCGCCACGCGCGATGAACGACTTCGCGCGATCCGATCGGCATCACGTTCGTCGCGCCGTCCGATAGCCAGATTCCGGTGCCGGCCAGAGCGACCTGCATGACGTGTTTCGCGAAGTCGCAGGCCGGGTGCCGCATGTGCTGGTGCGCCGCGGTGATGCTGCATGCGGCGGTGTAGTCGTACGTGCCGAAATGCGCGGCGACGATGCGGCCGCCGCCCTCGCCGATGAACCGCGGCAGCGCCACGGTGCCGTCGGCAGAAAAAATCGCCTGCGCCGTTTCGATCATGACCTCGAACTGCAGCGTGCCCGGCGGCAGCTGGCGCCAGTATTCGAACGCGTCGCACGCCGAGGCGAGCGCCGCCACCTGTTCAGGCGACGTGATCTTCGGCAGCGTGACGACGAAATTCGGCGGAAGCGTTCCGCCGGTGCGGTCGAGCAGCCGCGTGAGAAACAGATCGAACGTCCGCAGGCTGCGGCGCTTCAGTTCTTCGTTCAACGGCTTGATCCGGATGCCGATCGCCGGCGGCAGCGTGCCGCCGGACAAGGCGATCGCCACTTCGTTGGCGGCGCGGACCGCGTGGCCGTCTTCTTCGTGATCGGGTCGGTGGCCGAACCCGTCCTCGAAGTCGATGCGGAGATCTTCGACCGGTTCGCGCGTGAGCTTTTCGATCACGCGCGGATGCACACGATCGGCAAGACGGCGATCGATGCCGAACACCTCCGCGAACGCGGTTGCGTCCGGCGCGTGATCGTCGAGCGCGCGCAACGCAAGCGCGCCAAGCTTCGGTGTCGTGTCGGCCGTGAACAGGTGGGCGCCGCCGTACACCGTGTGAACCGGCTGGCGGCGCGGCGAGTCGCCGGGAAAGAGCTCCGCGGCACGAACGTTGGCCTTGTCGAGTGTCTCGAGAAACGCGTTGAGCGCGTTCTCGGGAATCGTTGTATCAGCCATGACGCAGGCAGTATAGGGTGGGATGGGGCGCCTGCGGCCATGCGGCGGGGGGGGCGCCAATGCGGCAGCCGCATTGGGGTGCAGGTGGCGGCCAAGCAAAGCCGCCGCCGACCCTTC
>QHWF01000103.1:0-17244 GCA_003222455.1 Acidobacteriota bacterium | reverse complement strand
CCCCAACGCGGCAGCCGCGTTGGGGTGCAAGCGGTTGGGCCCCGGCGCCAGTGCAAAGAAGATGGGCAGGGTGGGCGGATGGGCAGGATGGGCAGGACGATCAGTAGCCGCTGGCCGCATAATGCACAGAAAAGGACACCGAGGCCGATGCGGGCAGTTCCGCGCAGGCGATAATGTATCGAGATGGGTTTGACATTCGTCAACGTCAGGGTCGGCAACCCGTCGAACGGCCGCCGCACTGAAGAAGTCAGTTGTCTTGTCGATTCGGGTGCCGTCTACTCGCTGATTCCGGGCGCTGTTCTTCGCGCGCTCGACATCGAACCGCACTCGACTCGCGACTTTGTCCTCGCGGACGGGCAAATCGTTCGTCGCCGGCTCGCCACCGCGACATTCGAGTACGAAGGTCGGCGCGGCGATTCCATGGTGATCGTAGGAGAACCCGGCGACGATCCATTGCTCGGGGCCACGACGCTCGAAGGGTTCGGTCTGGCGCTTCACGCAGGGGACTCAGAGAACGCAAAGAGAGGCGGCATTTCTCAACCGCCTTCGCAATCTTTTGCCTTCGAGGCGCCGTCAGCGGCTGAGCTGGAGAACTCCCGGATATAATCCGAGCTCGAATGACGTCCGAACGCCGGCTCGCGGACGGTCGCGTGGAGCTCGTCAGCACGACGCGCATCGAGGCGAGCCCGCTCTACAACGACGATCTCGCGCCGGTACCGCTCGCACGACGTACGTGGTCCACCTATAACTATGCCGCGCTGTGGATCAGCATGGCCCATTGCATCCCCACGTACATGCTGGCGTCGGGGCTGATGGCGTCCGGCATGAACTGGTCGCAGGCGCTGATCACGATTCTCCTCGGCAACACGATTGTCCTGATCCCAATCCTGCTCAACTCGCATCCCGGCACGAAGTACGGGATTCCCTTTCCCGTGTTCGCGCGCGCGGCGTACGGGACGCTCGGATCGAACGTGCCGGCGTTGATGCGGGCGCTGGTCGCGTGCGGCTGGTTCGGCATCCAGGCCTGGATCGGCGGTGAGGCGCTGCACACCTTCTTCAGGACAATCATTCCGGCGTGGCCGACGCTGCTCGGCGCGGGGGTCGGCGGCCATACCACGACCGCATGGCTGTCGTTTCTGCTGTTCTGGGGGCTCAACATCTTCATCATCTATCGCGGGATGGACCTGGTGCGCGCGGTCGAGAACTGGGCGGCGCCGTTCGTGCTCGTGATGACCGGCATCCTGTTATGGTGGGCGATCGACAAGGCGAACGGGCTGGGTCCGCTGCTGTCGCAGCCGGGAAAGTTCCACGCGTTCGCGGAGCTGTGGCCGGTGTTCGTGCCATCGCTCACCGCGATGATCGGGTTCTGGGCCACGCTGTCGCTGAATATGCCCGACTTCACGCGTTTCGGCCGCAGCCAGCGCCAGCAGATGATCGGACAGGTCATCGCCCTGCCGACGACGATGTCGGTGTTCGCGGCGATGGGCGTGATGATCACCAGTGCGACGGCCATCATCTTCGGGCAGGCCATCTGGGATCCGGTGGTGCTGGTCGGCAGGTTCTCGTCGCCCGTCATCGTCGCTATTTCGATGTTCACCGTCGTAGTCGCGACCGTCGCGGTCAACATCGCTGCGAACGTGGTTTCGCCGGCAAATGACTTCGCGAACGCGTTTCCGCGGTTCATCAGCTTCAAGACCGGCGGCCTCATTACCGGCGTGCTCGGCATCGTGATCCAGCCCTGGAAGCTGCTTGCCGATCCATCGGGTTACATCTTCACGTGGCTGCTGGGGTACTCGGGCGGGCTCGGATCGATTGCCGGTGTGTTGATTGCCGATTACTGGATCGTGCGCCGTCGCGAGTTGCGGCTCGAGGACCTCTACCTCGCCGACGGCGTCTATCGCGGCTGGAATCTCCGCGCTATCGCGGCAACCGCCATCGGTTGTGCACTGGCCTGGGGCGGCCTCATCGTTCCGGCGTTCAGGTTTCTGTACGACTATGCCTGGTTCGTCGGCTTCTTCGCCGGTGCGCGCTACGGCGAGCCACGCCGAAGCTTAGTGCTGCCTTTCATAAATACGGTGGCATTCGGCCGGCGATGCATCCCGCCTCGCTGCGTTGCTCGTCGGTCAAATACTCCCGGTATTCTCCCTCCTCTCGCCGCCCTCGGTGCCTCACCGTATTTATGAAAGGCAGCACTTAGCGAAGGCGGGAAGGTCCGCACGGCACCGGTGCCCGCGCCGAGGACCTGAACGTCCGCACAGACCAAACTCGGATTCGACGCGGAGCGTGCTTTGAACTGACGCCGCAGGGTGCTCTGAATTGACGCTGTGGGTGCTTTGAACTGACGCGGTGGGTGCTTTGAACTGACGCCGTAGGGTGCTTTGAACTGACGCTGTAGGGTGCTTTGAACTGACGCTGTAGGGTGCTTTGAACTGACGCTGTAGGGCGATCAGGCCTGCCGTACGCTATTCTTCGCGACGATGGCCACGGTACCCACTACGTCGGCGCCAACCCGGATGACCGCCGCCGAGCGGGCGAACCAGCGCAACGCGGTCCTCGCCGGCTTTCTGGGATGGACGCTCGATGCGTTCGATTTTTTCATCCTCACGCTCGTCATCGAAGACGTGGCGAAGTCATTCGGCAGGAGCCGGCCCGAGATTGCGCTGGCGCTGACGGTGGCGCTGGCCACGCGCCCGATCGGTGCCGTCGTTTTCGGCATCATGGCCGATCACTGGGGCCGGCGCCTGCCGCTGATGATCAACATCGTCTTTTATGCGGTGATTTCGGTGTTGTCGGGGCTGGCGCCGTCCTACCAGATATTCATGCTGCTTCGCATGCTGTTCGGCATCGGCATGGGCGGCGAGTGGGGCGTCGGCGCCTCGCTGGCGCTCGAGTCGGCATCGCCGCGGCTTCGGGGACTGCTGTCCGGCTTGCTGCAGGAGGGCTACGCCATCGGCAATCTGCTGTCGGCGCTCGCCTTCCGCGCCGTGTATCCCCTGTTCAACAGCCTCTATCCGGGCAACGGCTGGCGGCTGATGTTCTTCCTCGGTGGCCTGCCGGCGCTGCTGTCGCTGTTCATCCGCGCGAAGGTGAAGGAATCCGCGGCCTGGCACGAGCACCGTACGGATTGGGTGACCTACCGGCGATCGCTGATGGGATACTTCCCCCGGTTTGCCTATCTGGTCCTGCTCATGACGATGATGAGTTTCATTTCGCATGGGACACAGGACATGTACCCGACGCTGCTCGGATCGCTCGGCTACTCGCGCACGCGCATTGCCGACGTGACCATGTTCTCGGGAATCGGCGCCATTATCGGCGGGCTCGTGTTCGGGTTCTGGTCCGATCGCATCGGCCGGCGCCGGGCGATGATGACCGCAATGGCCTTCGGCCTCGCCGTGATCCCGTTCTGGATTGCCGGACACAGCCCAAGCCGCATCCTGATCGGCGTGTTCTTCATGCAGTTCTTCGTCCAGGGGGCCTGGGGGGTCATTCCGGCGCACATCAACGAGCTGGCCCCCGGGCACCTGCGCGGGTTCATGCCGGGCGTCGCCTATCAGCTCGGCATCCTGTGTGCGTCGAGCATTCCGTACATCGAAGCGCTGCTCGGCGAGCGGTTCACGTACACACAGGCGATGGGCAGCCTGATGACGCTGGTGTTCATCGGCGGCTTCGTCGTGACGCTGCTCGGACCGGAAGCGCGCGGCGTGAGCTTCCGGAAGCGCGTCGAGTAGCGGGAACGTCCACGATCGAACGCAGAGGCCGCAAAGGACGCAAAGAAAGACAGTATTTCTCAGCGGCCTTCGCGGCCTTTGCGTTCCAAGGCGGCGTCCGTGGACACGCTGTCTCGCGCAGCGGCCGCGCTCACGGGTCAGATAGAATGCTCGCGCCGTGGATCTCCGTCAGCTGGAAATTCTCCAGGCGATCGCGGAAACGGGATCGTTCACCGCCTGCGGGCGCAAGCTGCACGTGTCGCAATCGGCGATCAGCCGGCAGATTCTGCTCCTCGAAGACGAGCTCGGTGAGCCGTTGTTTCTCCGGGTGGGACGACAGGTCAGGATGACGCCTGCGGCGGAGAGCCTGGTCCAGCTCGGACAGCGTGTGTTCCAGGATGTCCGGGAAACAGTTGGCGCCATTACCGATCGCACGAGCGAGCTGCGGGGCACGCTTCGCCTGTCGGGTGGCATGACCGTGTGCCTGTACGTCTTCCCGGCGCTGCTGAAACATCTCCGCCGGGTGCACCCGAACCTCGACGTGCGCCTCACCGTGGCGACCGCGGGCCAGTCGTTGAAGGAAATCCGCGGCGGCCGCATCGATGCCGGTCTGCTGACGCTGCCGATCGACGAATCCGACGTCGTCGCGGTCCCCGTCCTGCGTGAAGAGTTGCTGCTCATCACGACGCCGACGCACCCGCTGGCGCGGCGGCGGCGCGCGACGCCGCGCGATCTCGCGACGCAGCCGTTCGTCCTGTTCGAGATCGGATCGGCGACGCGCCGGGTCATCGATCGGTTCTTTGCGAGCGAGAACATCGAGCCGACCGTTGTCATGGATACCGAGAACGTCGAGATCATCAAGGCGATGGTGAAAACCGGCCTGGGCATCGGCATCGTCCCGTATCAGGCCGTGGCGCGGGAAGTGCGCGCGGGGCAGTTGTTCTGCACCCGTATCGAGGGCCACCAGCTCGTGCGGGAAACAGGCTGGGTCTACGGGCGGGCCAATCGGATCCCGAGGATGATCCAGGAGCTGTTGACGGCCTTCCAGGCCATCCGAGGCCGGCTGAGGCTCGCGCCGCCGCCGCCACGGAAACGTGGCGATGTCGCGGCATCGTGACCCCACCGCTCTTCAGGCTCGGCCGCGGCCGTCCATCACCAGATTCGATGGATTGCATTCGATCATTGTATTTCCCGTCTACTTTCCGGCCAAGTACGCTGTGCATGGGGGAAGCGATGAGCAACGATCGGGACCGCGTCATATCCATCACGCTCTCGGAAAGCGAATGGCAGGAGTTCGTCTTGCGCCAGCCGCAGCCGGTGAACTGGTTGCGGGAGCGGATCCGCGACGAGGTCAAGACCCCGCCGAAGGGCGACAACAAGAACGCGGCCTAGCAGACGTGGTGAGTCCGCCGGAGCCGCCTGGGATGCAGACGCCGAAGGAGTTCACGACAACCCGCTAAGCCGTTCGCAGCCCTGCGATCTCGAGCACCGTGTGCCCCGGCTGGCTGCGGACCGTAATCGAGCCGCCGTGCCGTTCGACGATGGCCTTGACAATCGACAGTCCAAGGCCGCTTCCACCTGATACACCTGCCCGCGCCGCATCGGCCTTGTAGAATCGATCGAAGATGTAGGGAAGGTGTTCGGTTGGAATGCCCGGCCCTTCGTCCGTCACGGACAGCTTCACGCTCTGGTCGTCGCGGCGTGCGTCTATGTGGATCGTTGATCCGGGCGGCGCGTACCGGATGGCATTTGCTGCCAGGTTCTGAAGCGCCTGTTCCAGCCGATCGGCGTCCGCCGAGATCGTTTCCGCATCGGCACCAATGGTCGCCGTCATCTTCACGCGTGCGGCGGCGCACGCGCGCTCGTGCCGTGCCACGACGCGATCGAACAGCTGCGCAACCGCGACGCGGTCGATCCGCAGCGCACCGCCGCCGCCTTCCAGTCTCGCCAGGTCGAGCAGTTCGCCGATCAGACGTTCCAGGCGCGACGTCTCGTCGCTGATCACGGTGAGGTACCGCGCGCGCGTCGACGCGTCCAGCGCGAGCTCGGGCATCGCCAGCGTTTCGAGGTAGCCGCGCATCGCGGTGACCGGCGTGTTGAGCTCGTGCGACACGTCGGCGAGCAGCTGGCGGCGAGCGCGATCCGAAGCCGACAGTGCGTCGGCCCGCGTCGCAAGATCGTCGGCCATCGCATTGAACGCGCGCGCCACCGCCGCGATCTCGTCGCCGCCACGATCCGGAGCGCGCGCTGCAAGATCACCGGCCCCCAGCCGGCGCGCCGCCACCTCCAGCGCGCGCAGGCGGCGGCGGGCCGGCCCGAAGATCATCAGCGAGGTGAGCACCGTACCGACGATCAAGACGCCGGTGGCCACGACCGCCAGGATGGGCGCGAATCGGCCGAGCAAATAGCCGAATGGCGCCTGCGGTGGAACCACGACGATGCCGGCGAGCTGGCCGTGGACGATGATCGGCGACGGCCGGATGAAGCGATACCCGCTGGGATCGCGCTCGAACCGGTCGGCGAAGCGATCCGGCATCTCCCACCAGTCGGGCGGCGGCGGCCGCAGGCCGCGTCCGCGTTCCGGCGGCCGGGGGCCCTCGCTGCGATCCCCACGAATGCCGGGACCGCGATCGAACGCCCGTTCCAGCCGCGCCCGGGCCATCCGCAACAACGGTTCCGGAAACGACGTGCTGCCGCTCGTCAGGAACCGTCCATCTTTCATCATGACGAAGAACGGATGGTTGTACTGTTTGTACTGATCGTTCACGTATTTCGCGAGATCGACCTGCGGATCGCGCTCGAGCACATTGGCCAGATCGACGGCGACGCTCATGCCCAGCCGGCCGGGCGACTGTCCCGGCAGGGTACGTCCCGTCTCGGACACCGCCCAGACGAACAGCATCGCCTGCACCACCAGCATGGCGGCGAGGAAGGCGACCACGCCGAACGCGATCCGCCAGTAGAGGCTCCTGTACCAACGCGATTGCATCTGCTGACAAAAATGCTAATCCCGAATTCCGAATCGCGCGTCGCAAATCCGCAAACGCCGGCCACCTGTCACAGACTTTTCTCAATCAGGCGGGAATCTCGTCCGAATAATCGAAGCATGGTGCGCGAACTGTTGTCCGCAGGAATGGTCGTCGCGGTGGCTGCGCTGATCGCGACATGGCTGTCGATTGAGAGTCGAGCGCAGACGAAGCCTTCGCTCACGGGCGCATGGACGCTGAACACGGGGCTCAGCGATCAACCGCAGGAGCGTGGCGAACAATCCGGCGATACCGGCCGCCGGCGAGGCGGCGGCTCGGGTCATGGCGGCGGGTTCGGTCGGGGCCGCATGGGACGCGGCGGCGGCGACGCGCCCCGGCCGGAGGCCGACCGCGACGCGACCGCGCGCAAGCGCGAGGCGATGCGCGACATCATGGAACCGTCGGACCGTCTCACGATCACGCAGACCGAGACGATGATCGTCATCACCACCGCTGAGGGGCGGACGACGAGGCTCTCGCCCGATGGAAGCAAGATCAAGGACGACAACACGGGCATCGAGCGGAAGACACGCTGGGACGGGGACAAGCTGGTGTCGGACATCAGCGGCGCCGGTCCGGGAAAAATCACGCAAACATACGTGGTCGATCCGGAGCACCATCAGCTGCGAATCACCGCGAGCCTAGAAGGTGGGCGTGGACAGCCACGAACCGTGACGCATGTATACGACCAGATTAGTCATTAGTCATTAGTCATTAGTCATTAGTCATTAGTCGTTGGTCGGACCAAGGACCAAGGACCAAGGACCAAGGACCAAGGACTATTCATCGTCCTCCTCGATCCCGCCGACCACCAACCGCAGGTGCGTGTGCGGGCGACCCATCGAGTAGAGCAGGCTCTCGATCCTGTCCAGGTAATGAAGGGCGATGTGGCGGCGGACGGCCTCCGTGGGCACCCAGACGGTGATTTGATCGCCGGAGTCGCTCGCGTACGCGGTATCGCCGAACCAGCGGCGGAAATCGTCGTCTGGTATGCGTGTCCGCAGCTGCTCGAGGACCTCGTTCCAGATGGTCATGTGCCAACCAAGTGCCGTGCCTCGGCCGCTAGCAGGTCGCTGAAAAGGGCCGACCTGAAGTTAAAACTGAAAAGATAAAACGGAAAAGTGCGATTGTCCGCCTGCTTTTGACTTCTGTTCTGACTTTTCACTTCAGGCTGCGTTTTTCAGCAGCCTGCTAGAGGCGCGGCCATTGTCACTGCCACTAAGAACCATTCGTTTCCGTCCGGTCATGCCGTGATGACCTTCGCCACGGCGACAGTGAGCGAGCGGCAGCTCGGGTGGAGGAAGGGTTGCGCGAGGTGATTTGCGGCGCCCGCGGTTGGATCGATCGCGGGCCGTACGGTCGTGCACCACGCGTCCGACTACCGGGCGTTGGCTCCGGTCGCCGTTCCCGGCGGAGTCGCGATCGCGCTATTCTTCGTCTTTCTCCTTTTCTTTCTCTTTATCGTCCTCGGGCTTGCTGGTGGCGAAGTTGTCGATTTCTTCCGTCAGATCCTCGTCAACCGCATCGACATCGTCCAGCGTGAACGACCTGCCCGTCGTCTTCATCGGAATCGGACCGCGGGGCCGCTCGGTGTCCTTCTTCTTCGCTCCCTTTTGACCGCCCCGTGACGGCTTGGCGTCGGGACCAAAGTTGCGACTGCGTCCAGGGGCTCCGGGGACGCCGCCGGAATCGAATGGACGAGGACCGCCGAATCCGCCGGCGGGGCGCGGGCCTCCGAACCCGGGCGCCGGTGCAGGCGGGCGTGGCCCGCCGAAACCACCCGGACGCGGACCGCTGAAGCCGCCCGGCCGCGGACCGCTGGGGCCGCGATCCTCGCGCGCCCGGGCTTCGCTCACGGCAAGGGGCCGACCGTTGAATATCTGGCCGTTGAACCGCTGAATCGCTTGTTCCGCATGGGCGCGATCCGTGAACTCCACGAACGCGAAGCCGCGAGGGCGTCCCGTTTCGCGATCGACCGGCACGACAACTTGTGACGGAGGTCCCACCGCGCCGAAATAGCTGCGTAAGTCGGCTTCAGTGGTGGCGTACGACAGATTTCCAACGAACAGACGAACACCCAATCACATCTCTCCTGACTCGGAAGAAGGCGCAGAACACGCGCAGGTCGGCAGGCGCACACACGACACGCTCGCAGCCGGGTTTCAGTAGGCAAAAACCTTACCTGAAGTTCCGGCATCTGGCAAGCAGGGAGGCCGACCATGGCCCCTGGAGGGCCGTGGTGGCGCTAGCGCGGCCGGAAAACTCGACAATTCAGGCCTGCGCGCAGCCCAACCGCACCAGGTCCGCGGTCCGACGCGCCGGTTTTGCACGTTTTCGGATAGTACGATATCGTAGTAACGTGAGTTCTCCCGAACGGACCAATCAACGGCATTCGGCCTCCACCTGCGGCCCGCTCGATCTTTCGAGGGCCTCAGCGTCGCCCCGGGCAGCGTCGAGGGGCGACGACGCTCAGGAGGTCGCAGTCGCACTGACCCGGGCCCTGGAGCGGTGCGAAATCCCTGCGGATGGCTTTCGCCACACCTCGCACCTTCGCGTCGCCTGGGTCTATCTGGCGGAACCCGCAACGACCGAAGAGGCCGCCGACCGCATGGCGGCAACGCTGCGCCGCTTCGCGGCGGCGGCCGGCCACCCGGAGAAATATCATCACACGATGACCCTCTTCTGGGTGCGACGGCTGGCGGTCGAGCATGCGACCCGGCCCGATGCCTCGCTCGACGACATCCTGGCGCACACACCGGCGCTGCTGGACAAGAACCTGCCGCTCGCGTATTACTCTCCCGGGCGGCTGTTCAGCGAGGAGGCGCGAGCGTCGTGGCTCGACCCGGATCTGCGGCCGCTCGACACCCGTGCGACTTCATCTCGTCCCGCACATTCATCGGGCGACCCACCGGATCGGCCTGTATCTGGCCGATCTGCGTGAGCACGGTCTGTCACAGGGCGAAGCGCACGTCCTCGCGCAACTCGCGGCAAAGGCGCCGGCCACAATCAGAGACCTTCATCAGGGTCTCGCCCACAAACGGTCGACGCTGACGAGCATCCTCGACCGCCTGGCGGAGCGTGGCTTCATCACGAGGGAAGCGGGCGTATCGGATCGGCGGACGTTCGTCATCACGCTGACCGCCAGGGGCCGGCAGGTCGCGCGTGAGGTGCTGGATCACGTGATCGATCTCGAGCGCGCCGTTGCGCGGTGCGTCACGCCTGCAGACATCAACGGCTTCCAGAACGTGATCAAAGCCGTTGAAGAGGAAGCCCACCGGCTTACGGCGCGACGGAAATAATTCCGAATTCAGAATTCTGAATTCAGAATTGCGCGTTCGCCGTTATAATGCGCCATCTCTCCATGAAGACGATCGCTCGGCTGAAGCTTTGCGCTCCAGCGCGGTGTAGTTTCCGGGAGACGTTTCCGGCTCGCCTGGAGGCTCGCACGCCATTCCCCGTGGCGCTCGGATTCATCATCGTGACGGCATGGCTCGCGCTCGCGCGGATACACGCGCAGTCGCCCGCCGACGCACGGTTCGAAGCGATCGCGTCGCTCGCCGAATCAAAAATGCGCGAGTACCATGTGCCCGGCGTGGCTCTCGGCATCGTCGACGGCAGTCGCGTCACGATGCGAGGGCTCGGCGTCACGAGCGTCGAGGATCCGCTGCCAGTCACGGCGCACACGGTGTTCCCCATTGCCTCCGTTTCCAAGACGTTCACGGCGACGATGATGATGCGCCTGATCGAGCAGGGCAAGGTCGATCTCCGCGCGCCCGTCCGGACGTATCTGCCGGATTTTCACGTGCAGGACGAGACGATCAGCCGCGACGTGACCATCTGGAACCTGCTCACGCACACGGCCGGCTGGGAAGGACAGGTATCGGGTCCGGATCGCGGCGAGGAAACGCTGAAGAATTTTGTCGGGACGCTGGGCGGGCTCATGCAACTCGCGCCGCCCGGCATGGCCTGGAGCTACAACAACGCCGGCTTCAGCGTCGCCGGCCGCGTGATCGAGACCGTCACCGGCATGTCCATCAACGCCGCCGTGCGGGAACTGGTGTTCAAGCCGCTCGGCTTGATGCACGCCGGGACGACGGCAGGCGACTTCATTGTGAACCGGTTCGCCATCGGACACTTCACGCGCGGAGAAGATCCACCGGTGCTCCAGCGGCCGTTCGTGCCGTCGACCAGCGTCACGGCGGGCGGTATTGGTCTCTGTCTGACCGACCTCCTGACCTACGCGAGGTTCCACATGGCCGACGGGACCGCGGCAACCGGCGAACGTCTGCTGAGCCGCGCGGCGCTGGAGCTGATGCGCACGCCACAACTCTCGAAGCAGGGCACCGACGACGAGATCGGCCTCGCGTGGCATCTGCGAACCGTCGGTCCCGTGCGAACGGCCGCCCATGGCGGAACACTCGCAGGACACATCCTCCTGCTGGAGCTGGTTCCCGAGAAGAATTTTGCGATTGGCATTCTCACGAACTCGAACAACGGCTGGCGCGTGATTCAGGACGTCGAGCGGGCGGCGCTCGCGTCATATCACGGCGCGACGTTCGCGAAAAACCAGGCCGTCGCGCATCGCGGGCTGGTTGAAACCCTGCCTGTCGTGGAACCGCTGTCCAACCAGCCCGACCCGGCGCCGTACATCGGCCGTTACGTCCGTCCGATGAATACGGTCGTCGTTCGGGCCGACAGCCGGCGTGTGCTGGTGCAGGTCCAGCCGAACGACGGCAATCCGCAACCCGAGATGTCACTGACTTTTTATGGTCCGGATCGCGCGATCGTCACCGACGGGCCGGATCGCGGCCAATCGATCGAGTTCGTGCGCGGGCCGGCTGGCGACGTGAGGTGGATCCGCGTCGTCGGCCGAATCGCAGTTCGCAGCGTCCGTTGAGTCGTGGCCTTGGCGTCCGTGTGATCACAGGAATGAGGTGAGCGATGAGCAGCATCAACATGGGACGGGTCGTCGTCGGCGGACTGGTGGCCGGACTGCTGATCAACGTCAGCGAATTCGTCCTCAACGCGGTTGTGCTCGCGAACGACATGAATGCGGCGATGGCTGCGCTCAACCGGCCGCCGGTCGACAACCGCATGATCGTCTGGTTCGTACTGCTCGCATTCGGGATCGGCATCATGGCGGTGTGGGTATACGCGGCCGTTCGGCCGCGGTTCGGCCCCGGGGTTCAGACGGCCGTTTGCGCGTCGCTGGTGATCTGGGGCCTCGCGTACCTGTATCCCAATTTGACCTTCATCGTCCTTGGTCTGTTTCCGACCAGGCTCATGATCATGGCGACAGTCTGGGGCCTGGTCGAGGTCCTGGTTGCCGGTGTCGCGGGTGCGTGGATCTATACCGAGGCGTGAGCCGGGATGGACTGCTCACCACGACATTCAACGCAGAAACCGCAGAACTCGCAGAACAAACCGCCTTGCTCTGCGGGTTCAGCGAGTTCTGCGTTGATCGTCGTGGCTAGCAGCTATGGCTTGATGGTCGGCGCATCGCGCGCGAATGTCTTGTGGCACGCGTTGCACGCATCGACCAGTACCAGATGCTTCTGCCGCACGGTTGCGAAGTCTGCCTTCGCGACGTTGCGCAGCCCGAACAGCGCCGCGTTCGCCACGTCGGCGGCAGCCTGGCGGCCGGCGGCGGTGTGCTCCGCCCAACGTGGATCCTTCACTTCATCGCGGTCGCGGAAAAACAGCAGGTTCTGCATTTCGGCGAGGCGAATGGCCTTCTGATAGATGGCCGCCCATGCCTTGCGATCGGCTGGAGGCGCCGCCATCGCCTGCTGCAATTCGGTGTACGTGGACTTGAGAAACAGGTCCATGAACTCGCCGTTGTCGACCACGGGTTCAGGTCTGGCAGTGGCGGCCGGCGACTGCGGCTGCCCGGGCGCTCCAATCGGTTGCGCCGCGAATGGGTACACCATCGCGATCACGCCGGCCGCGAACAAGAGACGGCGAAGGAGAGATGTCGTCTTCAAGATCACAGGGCGATAACGCCGGCCGCGTTAGTAAAGGCAGGGTCTCGCGGCCGATCGACATATTGAGCACGTAATTCCCGCGGAGTGTACAGCTATTCGACATACCTCGGCGGCCGGCCAGGTGAGGAGATACGCACTTGCGCGGCCACTCGAGCATCGCGGCGCACGCGCGACATCCTCGTTGCACACCATCTGATAACGGGGAGTTGACACCTGATCGGGACGATGGCATCGTCGTCGGCGAGGTCGAGAAAGGCTGGCGACAATGGCAGGCAGCCGAGTGCCGGCTGCGCTCAAAAATCGGCTGGAGGACGACGCGACATTTGGATTAATCGAGCTCCTCGACAGGGAACGCAAAGATTGGAGTGAGCAGGTGTTGAGTGTTGCGGCCGACCGGTTCGAGCGACAGTTGAGCGAGGAACTCTCTGGTTTGCGTGTGGAATTTCGCACCGTGCTGCACGACGGCTTCACCGCCGTTCGTACGGAGGTGCACGACGGAGTCAACTCGCTACGTCAGGAAATTGCCACGACGCGCGTCGAGATGCTGAAGTGGTCGTTTCTGTTCTGGATCGGTCAAGTCGCCGCCATGGCTGGTCTGGTTGCGATCGCGTTCAAGTTGACCGTGCGGTAATCGCCGCCCGAGAACTCGTCGCGCGCGGCGACTGGCTCACGGCTTACCGTGCCGGGCTGCAGCTTCCGCTGCCGGCGTCGCGGAACTTCTGTCCCGCCATCGGGACGAACTCCCAGTCGTAGTGTCCCGGTTTGAGCGTCAGCTTCAAGACGCCGTACGTACTGTTATTCCGCACTTCACTGTTCGACGCGACGCGCTTGAACTCGTAAACGCCGCCGCCGCCGGTCCCTACCACGAACTCGCGAATCCCGCGTTCCGGGTCGGCCTTCCCTTTGTCGTCCTGCGGCGCGAACCGCTCGTAATCGTGGTCATGGCTGCTGAGCACCACATCTGCGCCGGCTTCGTAGAGCACGTGCCACACATCGGCCATCAACGGATCGCTGCCGTGACCGCCCGAGCTGAATCGTGCGATGTGCCAGTACGCCAGGACGCAGTCGGCTGGATGTGCCGACAGATCGGCCAGCAGCCACTTCATTTGCGGCGTGTTCTTTCTCGCCGGCGCGGCGCTGTTGAGCGAGATGATGTGCCACGCGCCCAGATCGTAGCTGTAGTACCCGAGGCCGGCGGGGCCGGCATTCTCGCCGAAGTATTCGAAGTACGGCCGTCCCTTGTCGGTGACCAGATCGTGGTTGCCGATCGTGGGACGCGTCCGCTTCTTGTGCCGCCCCCAGGTTGGTTCGTAACAGTTCTGGAACTCCTTCGCGGAACCGGTCTGGTAGGCGTGATCGCCGGTTGTGAAGACCGTCCCTTCGATGGTGTCGAGCAGGGCGGCCGTTGCCCTCGCTCCGCCCAGCATCTCGCAGTTGGCGATGTCGCCCGCTCCAACGAACACAACACCCTGATCGTCCTGCGCGGACGGCGACTGCATCGGACCGATCGCCAACGACAGGAGAGCGAACACGACGCCGCAGATTCTCTGATGCATACGACCGGGACCATTTCCTGGGAGACCACTACACTACCACCCAAAGATATAACGCTCTCGCCTGACGTCGGCTCCGCCGCGCAAGGCGCCATTCCGCGGGTCGACCCCGACCGCCACAACGCCCGTGCTCATCCCGTACGGCCCGAGAACCCTCAGCCTGTGGCCGCGTGCCGTCAGGGCGTCGCGGACCGCCGCCGGCACGCGGTTCTCGATCTCCAGTGCGCCCGGATCGCTGTCGTGGTTGTCGAACGAGCTGTGCGGGTGCAGTGAATTGATCCGTGGCGCCTCGATCGCGTCCTGGAGGTCCTTTCCGAACACGATCACCTGCAGCAAGACGTTCAGGATCTGCTGATCCTGGCTGTCGCCGCCGGGCGTGCTGATCGCGAGAAACGGTTTCTGACCCTTGAGCAACAAGGTCGGTGTGAGCGTCGTGCGCGGCCGCTTGCCGCCGGCCAGGACGTTCGGGCTTGCAGGATCGAGGTCGAACACCTGCATCCGGTTCGACAACGGTACGCCGGTGTCGCCGGCGACGAATGCGCCGCCGAGCAGCCAACCCGAGCTTGGCGTCGCACTGAACAGACTGCCGTCTTTATCGACGACGTCGACGCACGTGGTATCGCCTGACGCGGCCGACGAGTGGGTGCCTTGCGCATGCGGCCGGTATCGGACCGCAGGCGGCTTCACGTCGGGATCGAACCGATACGGGTCGCCGACGCGATGGTCCAGTGCGGCCTGCCGGCCGATCAGCGCACGCCGCTCGGCGGCGTACGTCTTCGACAGCAGCCCGGCCAGCGGGACCTGCACGAACGCCGGATCGCCGTAATAGGCGTTGCGGTCGTCGTACGCGAGCTTGATGGCTTCGTGAACATGATGAATGTAGTCGGCCGAGTTGTCGCCGAACGAGTCCAGTGCGATCCCCTCGAGGATGTTCAGCGTCTGCAGCAGCACCGGGCCCTGGTTCCAGGGGGCGGCTTTGTAGACGTCGTACCCATGGAAGCTCGTCGTGACCGGCTTTTCAATCGATCCGTGATACCCGGCGAGGTCCTCGTACGCGAACACGCCGCCCGCCGCCCGGTCCGCGTCGACGATCCGGTGCGCGATGTCGCCCGTGTAGAACGCGTTGCGTCCCGCGCGAATGGCGGCAACCCGGTTGTGCGTGCGCGCGAACACCCGCTTCTCGGCAGCGACGATGGCGCGCAGCGTCCGTGCGAGATTCGGCTGGCGGAACATTTCGCCGACCTCGGGAACCCGGCCGCCCGGGTAGTAGGTCTTTGCCGACCACTCGTACTGCTCGGTCGCCTGACGCTCGCTAAGCAAGAACCCGCGCAGAAAGGCGTACATCGGAAAACCGTCGGCGAGCTCGATGGCCGGCAGCATCACCTGTTCCAGCCGCATGGTGCCGCGCGTTTCGAGCGCAAGCGCCATGGCGTCCATGACCGCGGGAATGGTCGCCCCCAGCGGACCGTTGGCCGGAATCATTCCGCCGGCGTTGAACAAACCGGGGGTCGCCGCCTTTGGCGCCGGTCCCTGGCCGCTGATGACGATGATCTCGCGTGTCTTCGCGTCGTAGATCATCGCCGGCGCCTCGCCGCCGAACCCGAAATGCGAGATCTCGCACACCGCCGCCGCAAAGACGGTCGCGACGCCCGCATCGACGGCATTTCCACCGCGCTGCAGCATGCGGATACCCGCCGCAACCGAGTAGTGACGCCCAGCTGCGACGATACCGTGTGTGCCGAGGATCTCCGGACGCATCGTTTCCGCGCGACGCGGCGGTGGCACGTGCTGCGCCGGAAGCGCGGACGCGCCAGCCAGAACAACGCCGCCGGCCACGAGCCGGAACCGCCACCGGTCAGACAGCCATCTCATGCTTGCTGATTGTAGAATGTTCTCACCGTTGTGACGCGCCCCCTCGGTATCATCTTTCTCACAATCTTTGTCAATCTCGTCGGCTTCGGGATTATCGTCCCGCTCCTGCCCTTCTACGCCGGGACGTTCGGGGCCTCACCGCTGACAATCGGGTTGTTGTTTGCGGTGTTCTCGTTGTGTCAGCTGGTGGCCGCGCCGGCGCTTGGTGACCTCTCGGACCGCTACGGGCGCCGGCCGGTGCTGGTGTTCAGCCTCGCCGGCACGGTGGTCAGCTTCGTGATGCTGGCGCTCGCGCACAGCATCGCGCTGCTGTTCGCGGCGCGAATCGTCGACGGTCTGTCGGGCGGCAACATTTCCACGGCCCGCGCATACGTCGCCGATATTACGCAACCAAAGGATCGCGCCCGTGCCTATGGCCTCATTGGCGCAGCATTCGGGCTCGGCTTCATCCTCGGGCCGGCGATCAGCGGCGTACTGGCACGGGTGAGCTACACCGCGCCGATCTGGGCGGCCGCCACTATCACGCTCGTCGCGACCGCGATGGCGTGGCTCTGGCTCCCGGAGACGGTGCACCGCGCTCACGCGGGAACCGGGAACCCCTTTCGTTATCTGCCGGGGTTGCTGCGGCGGCCGGTGGTCAGGCGCGTGCTCGCGATCGACTTCATGTACTGGTTCGCGTTCTCGGTGTTTCAGACGACGTTCGCGCTGTTTGTGGCGCGACGATTCGGATTCGACGCGCCACGCACCGGGTACTTCCTCGCTGCGTTCGGTCTGCTCGGAGCGGTGATTCAAGGCGGGTTGATTCGCCCGATCGTCCGGCGGCTGGGGGACCAGCCGACGTTCAGGATCGGGCTCGTCTGCGCGGCGGTCGGGCTCGTATCCGCCGCGGCGGCCCACTCGGTGGCGGCGCTGGCGATGAGTCTGGTGCCGTTGGCGTTCGGGATCGGCTTCGGCCACCCGACGATGTCGAGCCTCGTCAGCCTGGTGGGGAGAGGGGATGAACAGGGGCGGGTCCAGGGTGCCGCGAGCGCCGTCGAAAGCATCGGTCGAACCCTCGGCCCAATCTGGGGGAACGCCTCGCTCCAGCACGTCAATGAAT